>NZ_VATT01000016.1:0-112610 GCF_005781225.1 Escherichia sp. E4736
AGTCTCGTTTCCCGCTCCAAATTCTTCCCCCAATAAAATATCCACAGCGACGCGATGCGTTATTGCTGGTTTTTGTTGCCTCTGACAAACTCTTGTAAACAGAGTTATCCACAGGTCCGGGCTGTAATCTTAATTTCAGAAAAACTTCGCACGGTGAATAGTAATTTTTTAACTTGTTGATATATAAGTTGAAAATTAAGATTGTATTTTGTCGTATCGATCACTTGACGATGATATTCGTCTTGAATTGCAATGCGTTTTTATTTTTATTCACAAGCTGTGGATGAATCAGGCGTCACGTGGTAGTCCCTTTTCAATTACACGAACCAGACGCTGTTTTTTTGGTAATTGCACTTCGACCACGCACGCATTTCGTCTCTCAATTTGCTGCGCAATCGCCCACGCTATATGCTCATCAAGAAGTGGGTGCTCACCTTTACGACTTTCCAGCGCCGTCAGAATCGCTTCATCCCAGGGCGCATTGCCTAATGCTATGGCGATATTACGCAGCCAACGCAGGTGACCTATACGGCGAATCGCCGATCCTTCCGTGACTTTTAAGAATTTCTCTTCGCTCCATGCAAAAAGCTCAATGAGTTCCGGTGCGTGTAGTGGTTTGCGCGGGCTGAAATCGTCTTCAGTTGTCAGTTGTGAATAGCGATTCCACGGGCAGATAAGCTGACAGTCATCACAGCCGTAAATACGGTTTCCCATTAACGGTCGCAACTCTTCCGGGATAGCCCCTTCCAGCTCAATCGTCAGATAAGAAATACAACGGCGAGCATCGACGGTATATGGCTCGACGATGGCGCCGGTCGGGCAAATCGTCATACAGGCCACGCATTTACCGCATCCTTCCTCGACCGGTTGATCCACGGGCAGAGGAATATCGACCAGCAATTCACCTAAAAAGAAGAACGAACCGGCCTCGCGATTGAGGATAAGTGAGTGCTTACCTGTCCAGCCAAGTCCAGCTTTTTCAGCTAACGGGCGCTCGAGAATAGGCGCAGAATCGACAAACGGTCTAAAATTCAGCGAAACACAATGTTGCTGAATCATCTCGCCCAGCTTTTTGAGTCGGTTGCGCAGAAGCTTGTGATAGTCACGGCCCAGCGCATAACGGCTAACATAGCCGAGTTTGGGATTTTTCAGCGTGCTGGCAAATGCGGCGTTGGCAGGAAGATAATTCATCCGCACGCTGATCACGCGCAGCGTACCGGGCAATAACTCGTGGGGGCGGGCGCGCAGCATACCGTGACGCGCCATCCAGTCCATTTCGCCGTGGTACTGTTTGTCCAGCCATGCTTGCAGTTTGGGCTCGGACTCGCTGAGATCGGTATTGGTAATACCTACCTGCTGAAAGCCCAGTTCCAGCCCCCACTGTTTAATTTTTTGCGCTAACTGATTGAGATCGAGGGGCTCTGACATGACGGACCATACAATGAAGAAAAACCCCGTAAGTATACCACACACCGTCTGGCACGCCGATGATATCCGCCGCGGCGAACGTGAGGCGGCAGATGCGCTGGGGCTAACGCTCTATGAGCTGATGCTTCGCGCTGGCGAAGCCGCATTTCAGGTGTGTCGTGCGGCTTATCCTGACGCCCGCCACTGGCTGGTGCTGTGCGGTCACGGCAATAACGGCGGTGATGGTTACGTGGTCGCGCGGCTGGCAAAAGCGGTCGGCATTGATGTCACGCTGCTGGCCCAGGAAAGTGACAAACCGTTGCCGGAAGAGGCCGCGCTGGCACGCGAGGCATGGTTAAACGCGGGAGGCGAAATCCATGCGACGAATATTGTCTGGCCCGAGTCGGTGGATCTGATCGTCGATGCGCTGCTCGGCACTGGATTGCAGCAAGCGCCTCGTGAATCTATTAGCCAATTAATCGACCATGCTAATACCCATCCCGCGCCGATTGTGGCGGTTGATATCCCTTCCGGCCTGTTGGCGGAAACCGGCGCCACGCCAGGTGCGGTGATCAACGCCGATCACACCATCACCTTTATTGCGCTGAAACCTGGCTTGCTCACCGGGAAAGCGCGGGATGTTACCGGACAACTGCATTTTGACTCTCTGGGGCTGGATAGCTGGCTGGCAGGTCAGGAGACGAAAATTCAACGGTTTTCTGCTGAACAACTTTCTCACTGGCTGAAACCGCGTCGCCCGACTTCGCATAAAGGTGATCACGGGCGGCTGGTGATTATCGGTGGCGATCACGGCACGGCAGGAGCTATTCGTATGGCAGGAGAAGCGGCGCTGCGTGCTGGCGCTGGTTTGGTCAGAGTGCTGACCCGCAGTGAAAACATTGCGCCGCTGCTGACCGCACGACCGGAATTGATGGTGCATGAACTGACTATGGACTCTCTTACAGACAGCCTGGAATGGGCCGATGTGGTGGTGATTGGCCCAGGTTTGGGCCAGCAAGAATGGGGAAAAAAAGCCCTGCAAAAAGTTGAGAATTTTCGTAAACCGATGTTGTGGGATGCCGATGCATTGAACCTGCTGGCAATCAATCCCGATAAGCGTCACAATCGCGTGATCACGCCGCATCCTGGCGAGGCTGCGCGGTTGTTAGGCTGTTCCGTCGCTGAAATTGAAAGTGACCGCTTACATTACGCCCAACGTCTGGTACAACGTTATGGCGGCGTAGCGGTGCTGAAAGGTGCCGGAACCGTGGTCGCCGCACATCCTGACGCTTTAGGTATTATTGACGCCGGAAATGCAGGCATGGCGAGCGGCGGCATGGGCGATGTGCTCTCTGGTATTATTGGCGCATTGCTTGGGCAAAAATTATCGCCGTATGATGCAGCGTGCGCGGGCTGTGTCGCACACGGTGCGGCAGCTGACGTACTGGCAGCGCGTTTTGGTACGCGCGGGATGCTGGCAACCGATCTCTTTTCCACGCTACAGCGTATTGTTAACCCGGAAGTGACTGATAAAAACCATGATGAATCGAGTAATTCCGCTCCCTGATGAGCAGGCAACATTAGACCTGGGCGAGCGGGTAGCGAAAGCCTGCGATGGCGCAACCGTAATCTATCTGTATGGCGATTTAGGCGCAGGTAAAACCACCTTCAGCCGGGGCTTTTTACAAGCTCTGGGTCATCAGGGTAATGTCAAAAGCCCCACTTATACGCTGGTCGAACCCTATACGCTCGACAATTTAATGGTTTATCACTTTGATTTGTACCGCCTTGCCGATCCCGAGGAGCTGGAGTTTATGGGGATCCGCGACTATTTTGCCAACGATGCCATCTGCCTGGTGGAGTGGCCACAACAAGGTACAGGTGTTCTTCCTGACCCGGATGTCGAAATACACATTGATTATCAGGCACAAGGCCGTGAGGCGCGCGTGAGTGCGGTTTCCTCTGCGGGTGAATTGTTGCTGGCGCGTTTAGCCGGTTAACCTTTAAAAGGTGGCGGGATGATGTATCGCATCAGAAATTGGTTGGTGGCGGCGTTGGTGCTGCTGTGCGCGCAGGCTGGCGCCGCGACGCTCTCTGATATTCAGGTTTCTAACGGTAATCAACAGGCGCGGATAACGTTAAGTTTTAATGGCGATCCTGATTATGCGTTTAGCCATCAAAGCAAACGCACCGTGGCGCTCGATATCAAACAAACGGGCGTGATTCAGGGGCTGCCGTTGTTGTTCAGCGGTAATAATCTGGTGAAGGCGATTCGCTCTGGAACGCCTAAAGATGCACAAACGTTGCGGCTGGTGGTCGATCTTACCGAAAACGGTAAAACCGAAGCGGTGAAGCGGCAGAATGGCAGCAATTACACCGTTGTCTTTACGATTAATGCCGATGCGCCGCCACCGCCCCCGCCCCCTCCAACGCCTGTGGTTGCTAAACGCGTTGAGGCTCCGCCAGTGGTTGCCCCGCGTGTCAGCGAACCGGCGCGCAATCCGTTTAAAACAGAAAGCAACCGTACCACGGGTGTTATCAGCAGCAATACGGTAACGCGTCCGGCAGCGCGCGCGACGGCTAACACTGGCGATAAAATTGTCATCGCTATTGATGCTGGACACGGCGGTCAGGACCCTGGCGCTATCGGCCCTGGTGGTACGCGGGAGAAAAATGTCACCATCGCCATTGCGCGTAAATTACGTACCTTGCTCAATAACGATCCGATGTTTAAGGGCGTTTTAACCCGTGACGGGGATTACTTTATCTCGGTGATGGGGCGCAGTGATGTGGCACGTAAGCAAAACGCCAATTTCCTTGTGTCGATTCATGCCGATGCCGCACCAAACCGTAGTGCCACCGGTGCCTCCGTATGGGTGCTCTCTAACCGTCGCGCCAACAGCGAAATGGCAAGCTGGCTGGAACAGCATGAGAAGCAGTCGGAGCTGCTGGGCGGGGCGGGCGATGTGCTGGCGAACAGTCAGGCCGACCCGTACCTAAGCCAGGCGGTGCTGGATTTACAATTCGGTCATTCCCAGCGGGTAGGGTATGATGTGGCGACCAATATGATCAGTCAGTTGCAACGCATTGGCGAAATTCATAAACGCCGACCAGAACACGCCAGTCTCGGGGTTCTGCGTTCGCCGGATATCCCGTCAGTACTGGTCGAAACTGGTTTTATCAGCAATAACAGCGAAGAACGTTTGCTGGCGAGCGACGATTACCAACAACAACTGGCAGAAGCCATTTACAACGGCCTGCGCAATTACTTCCTTGCGCATCCAATGCAGTCTGCGCCGCAGGGTGCAACGGCACAAACTGCCAGTACGGTGACGACGCCAGATCGCACGCTGCCAAACTAAGGATTATTGATGCCAATTCAGGTCTTACCGCCACAACTGGCGAACCAGATTGCCGCAGGTGAGGTGGTCGAGCGACCTGCGTCGGTAGTCAAAGAACTGGTGGAAAACAGCCTCGATGCGGGCGCGACGCGTATCGATATTGATATCGAACGCGGTGGGGCGAAACTTATCCGCATTCGTGATAACGGCTGCGGTATCAAAAAAGATGAGCTGGCGCTGGCGCTCGCGCGTCATGCCACCAGTAAAATCGCCTCTCTGGACGATCTCGAAGCCATTATCAGCCTGGGCTTTCGCGGTGAGGCGCTGGCGAGTATCAGTTCGGTTTCCCGTCTGACGCTCACTTCGCGTACCGCGGAGCAGCAGGAGGCCTGGCAGGCTTATGCCGAAGGCCGCGATATGGACGTGACGGTAAAACCGGCGGCCCATCCGGTGGGAACGACGCTGGAAGTGCTGGACCTGTTCTACAATACCCCGGCGCGGCGCAAATTCCTGCGCACTGAGAAAACTGAATTTAACCATATCGATGAAATCATCCGCCGCATTGCGCTGGCGCGTTTCGACGTCACTATCAACCTGTCGCATAACGGAAAAATCGTACGCCAGTACCGCGCAGTGCCGGAAGGCGGGCAAAAAGAACGCCGTTTAGGGGCGATTTGCGGCACCGCTTTTCTCGAACATGCGCTGGCGATTGAATGGCAACACGGCGATCTCACGCTGCGCGGCTGGGTGGCCGATCCGAATCACATCACGCCCGCACTGGCGGAAATTCAGTATTGCTACGTGAATGGTCGCATGATGCGCGATCGCCTGATCAATCACGCGATCCGCCAGGCCTGCGAAGACAAACTGGGGGCCGATCAGCAACCGGCATTTGTGCTATATCTGGAGATCGACCCGCATCAGGTGGACGTCAACGTACACCCCGCCAAACACGAAGTGCGTTTCCATCAGTCGCGTCTGGTGCATGACTTTATCTATCAGGGCGTGCTGAGCGTGCTGCAACAGCAGCTGGAAACGCCTTTGCCGTTGGAAGATAACGCCCAGTCAGCACCGCGCCATATACCCGAAAACCGCGTGGCAGCAGGGCGTAATCACTTTGCTGAACCGGCAGTTCGTGAGCCAGTGGCTCCGCGTTACTCTCCGTCTTCATCTCCTGCGCCTGCTGCAAGTAGCGGTAGCCGTCAGGCCGCCCCGTGGCCGAACGCGCAACCGGGCTACCAGAAACAGCAAGGCGATGTGTATCGCCAGCTTTTGCAAACGCCTGCAGCGATGCACAAACCAAAAGTGCAAGAATCGCAGGAACTTACGCTGGCTGCGAATGGTCAAAGCTTTGGTCGGGTGTTGACTATCGTCCATTCGGACTGTGCGCTACTAGAACGTGACGGCAATATTTCACTTTTAGCCCTGCCGGTGGCGGAGCGCTGGTTACGTCAGGCGCAGTTAACGCCGGGAGATGCGCCGGTCTGCGCTCAGCCGCTGCTTATTCCGCTGCGGCTAAAAGTCTCTGGTGAAGAAAGAGCGGCCTTAGAAAAAGCGCAGTCTGCACTGGCGGAATTGGGTATTGAATTTCAGTCCGATGCGCAGCATGTGACCATCAGGGCCGTGCCTTTACCCTTACGCCAACAAAATTTACAAATCTTGATTCCTGAACTGATAGGCTACCTGGCGAAGCAGTCCGTATTCGAACCTGGCAATATTGCGCAGTGGATTGCACGAAATCTGATGAGCGAACATGCGCAGTGGTCAATGGCACAGGCCATTACCCTGCTGACGGACGTAGAACGGTTATGTCCGCAGCTTGTGAAAACGCCGCCGGGTGGTCTGTTACAATCTGTTGATTTACATCCGGCGATAAAAGCCCTGAAAGATGAGTGATATCAGTAAGGCGAGCCTGCCTAAGGCGATTTTTTTGATGGGGCCGACGGCCTCCGGTAAAACGGCGTTAGCTATTGAGCTGCGTAAAATTTTACCAGTAGAGTTGATAAGCGTTGATTCTGCCCTTATTTACAAAGGGATGGATATCGGGACGGCGAAGCCGAACGCTGAAGAATTACTCGCCGCGCCGCACCGATTGCTGGATATTCGCGATCCGTCGCAGGCTTACTCGGCCGCTGATTTTCGCCGCGATGCGCTGGCGGAGATGGCCGATATCACGGCGGCGGGGCGGATCCCACTGTTAGTGGGCGGTACGATGTTGTATTTCAAGGCATTGCTGGAAGGGTTGTCGCCGCTACCGTCGGCGGACCCGGAAGTACGGGCCAGAATTGAGCAACAGGCGGCAGAGCAAGGTTGGGAGTCATTGCATCGTCAACTTCAGGAGATCGATCCGGTTGCGGCAGCAAGGATTCATCCAAATGATCCACAAAGGCTTTCCCGAGCACTGGAAGTTTTTTTCATTTCGGGTAAAACTTTAACGGAACTGACGCAAACGTCAGGAGACGCTCTACCGTATCAGGTGCATCAGTTCGCCATCGCCCCGGTGAGCCGTGAACTGCTCCATCAACGAATTGAGCAGCGTTTTCATCAGATGTTGGCTTCAGGTTTTGAAGCAGAAGTCCGGGCGCTTTTTGCCCGAGGAGATTTGCATACGGATTTGCCTTCCATTCGTTGCGTGGGTTATCGCCAGATGTGGTCTTACCTTGAAGGCGAAATCTCATACGATGAAATGGTTTATCGAGGTGTTTGCGCCACGAGACAGTTGGCGAAGCGGCAGATAACCTGGCTGCGTGGTTGGGAAGGAGTTCACTGGCTTGACAGTGAAAAACCAGAACAGGCGCGTGACGAAGTATTACAGGTTGTTGGTGCTATCGCAGGCTGAATGTGTACAATTGAGACGTATCGTGCGCAATTTTTTCAGAATCGAAAGGTTCAAAGTACAAATAAGCATATAAGGAAAAGAGAGAATGGCTAAGGGGCAATCTTTACAAGATCCGTTCCTGAACGCACTGCGTCGGGAACGTGTTCCAGTTTCTATTTATTTGGTGAATGGTATTAAGCTGCAAGGACAAATCGAGTCTTTTGATCAGTTCGTGATCCTGTTGAAAAACACGGTCAGCCAGATGGTTTATAAGCACGCGATTTCTACTGTTGTCCCGTCTCGCCCGGTTTCTCATCACAGTAACAACGCCGGTGGCGGTACCAGCAGTAACTACCATCATGGTAGCAGCGCGCAGAATACTTCCGCGCAACAGGACAGCGAAGAAACCGAATAAGGTTTCGGGCTGTTTTTTTTACACGGGGAGCCAGCGATCCTGCGTTCCCCGCTGATCTATTTAGAGGGTTATACGCTTGTTTGACCGTTATGATGCTGGTGAGCAGGCGGTACTGGTACACATCTATTTTACGCAAGACAAAGATATGGAAGACCTCCAGGAGTTTGAATCTCTGGTTTCTTCCGCCGGTGTCGAAGCATTGCAGGTGATTACCGGTAGCCGTAAAGCGCCGCACCCAAAGTATTTTGTAGGTGAAGGTAAAGCAGTTGAAATTGCGGAAGCCGTAAAAGCGACGGGAGCTTCGGTCGTTCTTTTTGACCATGCCCTGAGCCCGGCGCAGGAGCGTAACCTGGAGCGTTTGTGCGAGTGTCGTGTTATCGACCGCACCGGCCTTATTTTAGATATTTTCGCCCAACGTGCGCGTACCCATGAGGGTAAGTTGCAGGTTGAGCTGGCGCAGCTGCGCCATCTGGCTACGCGCCTGGTGCGTGGCTGGACCCACCTTGAAAGACAGAAAGGCGGGATAGGTTTGCGTGGTCCGGGTGAAACCCAGCTCGAAACCGACCGTCGTTTGTTGCGTAATCGCATCGTGCAGATACAGTCGCGCCTGGAAAGAGTTGAAAAGCAGCGTGAGCAGGGGCGGCAATCACGTATCAAAGCCGACGTCCCTACTGTTTCGCTGGTGGGATATACCAACGCCGGTAAATCTACCCTTTTCAATCGCATCACCGAAGCGCGGGTCTACGCGGCAGACCAGTTGTTTGCCACCCTCGACCCGACGTTGCGGCGTATTGACGTCGCAGATGTCGGTGAAACCGTGCTGGCAGATACCGTAGGGTTTATTCGCCACCTGCCGCACGATCTGGTGGCGGCATTTAAAGCCACGTTACAAGAGACGCGGCAAGCCACATTGCTGCTGCACGTCATTGATGCGGCAGATGTGCGTGTACAAGAAAACATCGAAGCGGTGAATACGGTTCTTGAAGAGATCGATGCTCACGAGATCCCAACTCTGCTGGTGATGAACAAGATCGATATGCTGGAAGATTTCGAACCGCGTATTGATCGGGACGAAGAGAACAAACCGATCCGTGTCTGGCTTTCCGCACAGACCGGAGCGGGGATACCACAGCTTTTTCAGGCTTTGACGGAGCGGCTTTCCGGCGAGGTGGCGCAGCATACATTGCGTCTGCCGCCGCAGGAAGGGCGTCTGAGAAGTCGTTTTTATCAGCTTCAGGCAATAGAAAAAGAGTGGATGGAGGAGGACGGCAGCGTAAGTCTGCAAGTTCGTATGCCGATCGTTGACTGGCGTCGCCTCTGTAAACAAGAACCGGCGTTGATCGATTACCTGATCTAACGGCGTAGCGTCTGAAGCGTGGAGTCATATCCTCTGGCGTCGAAAGACAACAGGGATCACCGCATAACAAATATGGAGCACAAACATGGCGTGGAATCAGCCCGGTAATAACGGACAAGACCGCGACCCGTGGGGAAGCAGCAAACCTGGCGGCAACTCTGAGGGAAATGGAAACAAAGGCGGTCGCGATCAAGGGCCACCTGATTTAGATGATATCTTCCGCAAACTGAGCAAAAAGCTCGGTGGTCTGGGCGGCGGTAAAGGCACTGGTTCTGGCGGTGGCAGTTCATCGCAAGGCCCGCGCCCGCAGCTTGGCGGTCGTGTCGTTACCATCGCAGCGGCAGCGATTGTCATTATCTGGGCGGCCAGTGGTTTCTACACCATTAAAGAAGCCGAACGCGGCGTGGTAACACGCTTTGGCAAATTCAGCCATCTGGTTGAGCCGGGTCTGAACTGGAAACCGACGTTTATCGACGAAGTCAAACCGGTGAACGTGGAAGCCGTGCGTGAACTGGCCGCTTCCGGTGTGATGCTGACGTCCGATGAAAACGTAGTGCGCGTTGAGATGAACGTGCAGTACCGCGTCACCAATCCGGAAAAATATCTGTATAGCGTGACCAGCCCGGATGACAGCCTGCGTCAGGCTACCGACAGCGCCCTGCGTGGGGTTATCGGTAAATACACCATGGACCGCATTCTGACGGAAGGTCGTACCGTGATTCGTAGCGATACTCAGCGCGAACTGGAAGAGACTATCCGCCCGTATGACATGGGTATCACGCTGCTCGACGTCAACTTCCAGGCTGCTCGTCCGCCGGAAGAAGTAAAAGCGGCGTTTGATGATGCGATTGCCGCGCGTGAAAACGAACAGCAATACATTCGTGAAGCAGAAGCGTATACCAACGAAGTTCAGCCGCGTGCGAACGGTCAGGCGCAACGTATCCTCGAAGAGGCGCGTGCGTATAAGGCCCAGACCATCCTGGAAGCTCAGGGTGAAGTGGCGCGCTTTGCTAAACTTCTGCCGGAATATAAAGCCGCGCCGGAAATTACTCGCGAGCGTCTGTATATCGAGACGATGGAAAAAGTGTTGGGTAACACCCGCAAAGTGCTGGTTAACGATAAAGGTGGCAACCTGATGGTTCTGCCGTTAGACCAGATGCTGAAAGGTGGTAACGCCCCTGCGGCGAAGAGCGATAACGGTGCCAGCAATCTGCTGCGTCTGCCGCCAGCCTCTTCCTCCACAACCAGTGGAGCAAGCAACACGTCGTCCACCAGTCAGGGCGATATTATGGACCAACGCCGCGCCAACGCGCAGCGTAACGACTACCAGCGTCAGGGGGAATAACGATGCGTAAGTCAGTTATCGCGATTATCATCATCGTGCTGGTAGTGCTTTACATGTCTGTCTTTGTCGTCAAAGAAGGTGAGCGCGGTATTACGCTGCGTTTTGGTAAGGTACTGCGTGACGATGACAACAAACCTCTGGTTTATGAGCCGGGTCTGCATTTCAAGATACCGTTCATTGAAACGGTGAAAATGCTCGACGCGCGTATTCAGACCATGGACAACCAGGCCGACCGCTTTGTGACCAAAGAGAAGAAAGACCTGATCGTCGACTCTTACATCAAATGGCGCATCAGCGATTTCAGCCGTTACTACCTGGCAACGGGCGGTGGCGACATTTCGCAAGCGGAAGTGCTGTTGAAACGTAAGTTCTCGGACCGTCTGCGTTCTGAAATTGGTCGCCTGGACGTGAAAGACATCGTCACCGATTCCCGTGGTCGTCTGACCCTGGAAGTGCGTGACGCGCTGAACTCTGGTTCTGCGGGTACAGAAGATGAAGTTACTACCCCGGCAGCAGATAACGCCATTGCCGAAGCGGCAGAGCGCGTAACGGCTGAGACGAAGGGCAAAGTTCCGGTCATCAACCCGAACAGTATGGCGGCGCTGGGTATTGAAGTTGTCGATGTGCGTATCAAGCAGATCAACCTGCCGACCGAAGTGTCTGAAGCGATCTACAACCGTATGCGCGCCGAGCGTGAAGCGGTAGCGCGTCGTCATCGTTCACAAGGTCAGGAAGAAGCAGAAAAACTGCGTGCGACTGCCGACTATGAAGTGACCAGAACGCTGGCAGAAGCTGAGCGTCAGGGCCGTATCATGCGCGGTGAAGGTGATGCCGAAGCTGCCAAGCTGTTTGCAGACGCATTCAGCAAGGATCCGGACTTCTACGCATTCATTCGTAGCCTGCGTGCTTATGAGAACAGCTTCTCTGGCAATCAGGACGTGATGGTCATGAGCCCGGACAGCGATTTCTTCCGCTACATGAAGACGCCGAGTTCCGCGACGCGTTAAGATAACGACCGCGGTACAGGTCAATAAAGCCACCGCATCCTCAGGGATGTCGGTGGTTTTCTTTTTCTATAAGGATAATGAATGAATTCGACAATCTGGCTGGCGCTTGCCCTGGTTTTAGTCTTGGAAGGTTTAGGGCCGATGCTTTACCCGAAGGCATGGAAGAAGATGATCTCCGCAATGACTAATTTACCCGATAATATTTTACGTCGTTTTGGCGGTGGACTTGTGGTTGCGGGCGTTGTGGTCTACTACATGTTGAGGAAAACGATTGGCTGAGCAAAAAATAGGCTGACTAAGGTCATTTTTGGATGCAAAAAGTGCTGTAACTCTGAAAAAGCGATGGTAGAATCCATTTTTAAGCAAACGGTGATTTTGAAAAATGGGTAACAACGTCGTCGTACTGGGCACCCAATGGGGTGACGAAGGTAAAGGTAAGATCGTCGATCTTCTGACTGAACGGGCTAAATATGTTGTACGCTACCAGGGCGGTCACAACGCAGGCCATACTCTCGTAATCAACGGTGAAAAAACCGTTCTCCATCTTATTCCATCAGGTATTCTCCGCGAGAATGTAACCAGCATCATCGGTAACGGTGTTGTGCTGTCTCCGGCCGCGCTGATGAAAGAGATGAAAGAACTGGAAGACCGTGGCATCCCCGTTCGTGAGCGTCTACTGCTGTCTGAAGCATGTCCGCTGATCCTTGATTATCACGTTGCGCTGGATAACGCGCGTGAGAAAGCACGTGGCGCGAAAGCGATCGGCACCACCGGTCGTGGTATCGGGCCTGCTTATGAAGATAAAGTGGCTCGTCGTGGTCTGCGTGTTGGCGACCTTTTCGATAAAGAAACCTTCGCTGAAAAACTGAAAGAAGTGATGGAATATCACAACTTCCAGTTGGTTAACTACTACAAAGCTGAAGCGGTTGATTACCAGAAGGTTCTGGATGATACGATGGCAGTTGCCGACATCCTGACTTCTATGGTGGTTGATGTTTCTGACCTGCTCGACCAGGCGCGTCAGCGTGGCGATTTCGTCATGTTCGAAGGTGCGCAGGGTACGCTGCTGGATATCGACCACGGTACTTATCCGTACGTAACTTCTTCCAACACCACTGCTGGTGGCGTGGCGACCGGTTCCGGCCTGGGCCCGCGTTATGTTGATTACGTTCTGGGTATCCTCAAAGCTTACTCCACTCGTGTAGGTGCAGGTCCGTTCCCGACCGAACTGTTTGATGAAACTGGCGAGTTCCTCTGCAAGCAGGGTAACGAATTCGGCGCAACTACAGGTCGTCGTCGTCGTACCGGCTGGCTGGATACCGTTGCCGTTCGTCGTGCGGTACAGCTGAACTCCCTGTCTGGCTTCTGCCTGACCAAACTGGACGTTCTGGATGGTCTGAAAGAGGTGAAACTCTGCGTGGCTTACCGTATGCCGGATGGTCGCGAAGTGACTACCACTCCGCTGGCAGCTGACGACTGGAAAGGTGTTGAGCCGATTTACGAAACCATGCCAGGCTGGTCTGAATCCACCTTCGGCGTGAAAGATCGTAGCGGCCTGCCGCAGGCGGCGCTGAACTACATCAAGCGCATTGAAGAGCTGACCGGCGTACCGATAGATATCATCTCTACCGGCCCGGATCGTACTGAAACCATGATTCTGCGCGACCCGTTCGACGCGTAATTCTGGGACGCCCGGCAGATATTTTGCCTGCTGGGCTAACAGTGTGATACATTGCTGTGTCGGGTAAGCCATTACGCTATCCGACACAGTGTTAAATCCTCGCTTTTTTCCTTCCCCAAACTGAAATAAATTAGCGACACAGCTTGTGGCTGGTTTATCATCAATATAAATGTATTTTTTCCCGATTTCCCTTTTTTGAGGTTGATGTGCAGTTAACGAGTTTCACTGATTACGGATTACGTGCGCTGATCTACATGGCATCATTGCCAGAAGGGCGGATGACCAGTATTTCTGAAGTGACTGACGTCTACGGCGTCTCCCGTAATCATATGGTCAAAATAATCAATCAACTTAGTCGTGCCGGCTACGTGACTGCTGTTCGTGGAAAAAATGGCGGCATTCGCCTGGGTAAACCGGCGAGTGCGATACGTATTGGTGATGTGGTGCGCGAGCTGGAACCTTTATCGCTGGTGAATTGCAGTAGTGAGTTTTGCCACATTACACCTGCCTGTCGGTTGAAACAGGCACTTTCTAAGGCCGTGCAAAGTTTTCTTACGGAACTGGATAACTACACGCTTGCCGATTTGGTTGAAGAGAATCAACCGCTTTATAAATTATTGCTGGTGGAGTGACGAAAATCTTCATCAGAGATGACAACGGAGGAACCGAGATGTCACAAGATCCTTTCCAGGAACGCGAAGCTGAAAAATACGCGAATCCCATCCCTAGTCGGGAATTTATCCTCGAACATTTAACCAAACGTGAAAAACCGGCCAGCCGTGATGAGCTGGCGGTAGAACTGCACATTGAAGGCGAAGAGCAGCTTGAAGGCCTGCGTCGCCGCCTGCGCGCGATGGAGCGCGATGGTCAACTGGTCTTCACTCGCCGTCAGTGCTATGCGCTGCCGGAACGCCTCGACCTGGTGAAAGGTACCGTTATTGGCCACCGTGATGGCTACGGCTTTCTGCGGGTTGAAGGACGTAAAGATGATTTGTATCTCTCCAGCGAGCAGATGAAAACCTGCATTCATGGCGATCAGGTGCTGGCGCAGCCGCTGGGCGCTGACCGTAAAGGTCGTCGTGAAGCGCGTATTGTTCGCGTACTGGTGCCAAAAACCAGCCAGATTGTTGGTCGCTACTTTACCGAAGCGGGCGTCGGCTTTGTGGTTCCTGACGACAGCCGTCTGAGCTTCGATATTTTAATCCCGCCCGATCAGATCATGGGCGCGCGGATGGGCTTTGTGGTGGTTGTTGAACTGACCCAACGCCCGACTCGCCGTACCAAAGCGGTGGGTAAAATCGTCGAAGTGCTGGGCGACAATATGGGCACCGGCATGGCGGTTGATATCGCTCTGCGTACCCATGAAATTCCGTACATCTGGCCGCAGGCTGTTGAGCAACAGGTTGCCGGGCTGAAAGAAGAAGTGCCGGAAGAAGCAAAAGCGGGTCGTGTCGATCTGCGCGATTTACCGCTGGTCACCATTGATGGCGAAGATGCCCGTGACTTTGACGATGCAGTTTACTGCGAGAAAAAACGCGGCGGCGGTTGGCGTTTATGGGTCGCGATTGCCGACGTCAGCTACTATGTGCGTCCGCCAACACCGCTGGACAGCGAAGCGCGTAACCGTGGTACGTCGGTGTATTTCCCTTCGCAGGTTATCCCGATGCTGCCGGAAGTGCTCTCTAACGGCCTGTGCTCGCTCAACCCGCAGGTAGACCGCCTGTGTATGGTGTGCGAGATGACAATTTCGTCGAAAGGCCGCCTGACTGGCTACAAATTCTATGAAGCGGTGATGAGCTCTCACGCGCGTCTGACCTACACCAAAGTCTGGCATATTCTGCAGGGCGATCAGGATCTGCGCGAGCAGTACGCCCCGCTGGTTAAGCATCTCGAAGAGTTGCATAACCTCTATAAAGTGCTGGATAAAGCCCGTGAAGAACGCGGTGGGATCTCGTTTGAGAGCGAAGAAGCGAAGTTTATTTTCAACGCTGAACGCCGTATTGAGCGTATCGAACAGACCCAGCGTAACGACGCACACAAGTTAATTGAAGAGTGTATGATTCTGGCGAATATCTCGGCGGCGCGTTTCGTTGAGAAAGCCAAAGAACCGGCACTGTTCCGTATTCACGACAAGCCGAGCACCGAGGCTATTACCTCTTTCCGTTCAGTGCTGGCGGAGCTGGGGCTGGAACTGCCGGGCGGCAACAAGCCGGAACCGCGTGACTACGCGGAGCTGCTGGAGTCGGTTGCCGATCGTCCTGATGCAGAAATGCTGCAAACCATGCTGCTGCGCTCGATGAAACAGGCGATTTACGATCCGGAAAACCGTGGTCACTTTGGTCTGGCATTGCAGTCCTATGCGCACTTTACTTCGCCGATTCGTCGTTATCCTGACCTGACGCTGCACCGCGCCATTAAGTATCTGCTGGCGAAAGAGCAGGGGCATCAGGGCAACACCACTGAAACCGGCGGCTACCATTATTCGATGGAAGAGATGCTGCAACTGGGTCAGCACTGTTCGATGGCGGAACGTCGTGCCGACGAAGCAACGCGCGATGTGGCTGACTGGCTGAAGTGTGACTTCATGCTCGACCAGGTGGGCAACGTCTTTAAAGGCGTTATTGCCAGCGTCACTGGTTTTGGCTTCTTTGTTCGTCTCGACGACCTGTTCATTGATGGTCTGGTCCACGTCTCTTCGCTGGACAATGACTACTATCGCTTTGACCAGGTAGGGCAACGCCTGATGGGCGAATCCAGCGGCCAGACTTATCGCCTGGGCGATCGCGTGGAAGTTCGCGTCGAAGCGGTTAATATGGACGAGCGCAAAATCGACTTTAGCCTGATCTCCAGCGAACGCGCACCGCGCAACGTCGGTAAAACGGCGCGCGAGAAAGCGAAAAAAGGCGATGCAGGCAAAAAAGGCGGCAAGCGTCGTCAGGTCGGTAAAAAGGTAAACTTTGAGCCAGACAGTGCCTTCCGTGGCGAGAAAAAACCGAAGCCGAAAGCGGCGAAGAAAGATGCGAGAAAAGCGAAAAAGCCATCGGCTAAAACGCAGAAAATAGCCGCAGCGACCAAAGCGAAGCGTGCGGCGAAGAAAAAAGTGGCAGAGTGATCATTACCCTCTTCAAACAGAAGAGGGTTAGATTGCTGACAAAATGCGCTTTGTTCATGCCGGATGCGGTGTGAACGCCTTATCCGGCCTACATAATCACGCAAATTCAATATATTGCAGGGACCATGTAGGCCGGATAAACGTAGTGCATCAGGCAAAACGTAAACAACGAGTACATTAATGAGCGAAATGATTTACGGCATCCACGCAGTGCAGGCCCTGCTGGAGCGCGCCCCTGAACGTTTTCAGGAAGTCTTTATTTTAAAAGGCCGTGAAGATAAACGTCTGTTACCGCTGATTCACGCCCTTGAATCCCAGGGCGTGGTTATCCAGCTGGCAAACCGCCAATATCTCGATGAGAAAAGCGACGGTGCCGTGCATCAGGGCATTATCGCCCGTGTGAAACCAGGACGGCAGTATCAGGAAAACGATCTGCCGGATCTGATCGCTTCGCTCGAACAACCGTTCCTGCTGATCCTCGACGGTGTAACCGATCCGCACAACCTCGGTGCGTGCCTGCGTAGCGCGGACGCCGCTGGCGTTCATGCGGTGATTGTGCCGAAAGATCGCTCCGCACAGCTCAACGCCACGGCGAAAAAAGTAGCCTGCGGCGCGGCAGAAAGCGTTCCGCTGATTCGGGTGACTAACCTTGCGCGCACCATGCGTATGTTGCAGGAAGAGAACATCTGGATCGTCGGTACGGCAGGCGAGGCGGATCATACGCTCTATCAGAGCAAAATGACCGGACGACTGGCGCTGGTGATGGGCGCGGAAGGTGAAGGTATGCGTCGTCTGACCCGTGAACATTGCGATGAGTTGATCAGCATCCCAATGGCAGGAAGTGTTTCTTCGCTGAACGTTTCGGTTGCGACCGGAATTTGCTTATTTGAAGCGGTTCGCCAGCGCAGCTAATCCCTCTGATTTAAGAAAAACCATCCAGATTTGGATGGTTTTTTTTTATCTATAGCTGGTAAGATAATTACGCTCTATAAATATTCACCTTATTAATAATTAAATTTAATATATATGGAATAATATATGATATGGAATCCGTTGGCGCTGGCGACAGCGTTACAAGCTGTACCTAAACAAAATATTGATGTAACAAATAGTGAAAATGCATTAATTATTAAAATGAATGATTACGGCGATTTGCAAATCAATGTTCTTTTTACTTCTCGCCAGATGATTATCGAAACATTTATTTGTCCGGTAAGCTATATCAATAATCCAAATGAATTTAATACATTCCTTTTAAGAAATCAGAAAATTATGCCGCTGTCATCGGTGGGGATCTCCAGCGTGCAACAGGAAGAGTATTACATTGTTTTCGGGGCATTATCGCTTAAATCTTCTCTTGAAGATATCCTGCTTGAAATAACCTCGCTGGTAGATAATGCATTGGATCTGGCTGAAATTACAGAAGAATATTCACACTAATTACAAGGACGGGTATTTATGGGAATTTTAAAAAGTTTATTTACGCTGGGGAAATCGTTTATCTCCCAGGCGGAAGAATCCATTGAAGAAACCCAGGGCGTGCGCATGCTGGAACAGCATATTCGTGACGCAAAAACTGAACTCGATAAAGCCGGAAAATCTCGCGTTGATCTGCTGGCGCGAGTGAAATTAAGTCACGATAAGCTGAAAGATTTACGTGAGCGCAAAGCCAGTCTGGAAGCTCGTGCGCTGGAAGCGTTAAGCAAGAACGTGAATCCGTCGTTGATTAACGAAGTTGCTGAAGAAATCGCGCGCCTTGAGAATCTCATTACCGCTGAAGAGCAAGTGTTGTCGAATCTGGAAGTCTCCCGCGATGGTGTGGAAAAAGCCGTTACGGCAACGGCACAGCGTATTTCCCAGTTTGAGCAACAAATGGAAGTCGTTAAAGCTACTGAAGCCATGCAGCGTGCGCAGCAGGCCGTAACGACCTCGACCGTTGGCGCCTCTTCCAGCGTTTCGACAGCTGCAGAGTCATTAAAACGCCTGCAAACGCGTCAGGCTGAGCGCCAGGCCCGGCTGGATGCCGCCGCGCAGCTGGAAAAAGTGGCAGACGGTCGCGATCTCGACGAAAAACTGGCGGAAGTGGGGATTGGTGGTGTTAATAAAAGCAATGCCCAGGATGTGCTGGCAAGGCTGCAACGCCAACAGGGCGAGTAATTTTTTGCCAGCCTCACTAAAAGGCTGGCTGCTAATTTAAGGATAAAATATGTCTGGTTTTTTCCAGCGCCTGTTTGGTCAGGATGATAAGCCTGTTATCGTTCGCGGTCCGCTGGGACTTCATCTCAATAGTGGCTTTACGCTCGACTCGTTAGCGTTTCGTTTGCTGGAAGATGAATTGCTGATTGCGCTGCCGGGTGAAGAATACACGGTAGCAGCTGTCAGCCACATCGATCTGGGCGGCGGTAGCCAGATTTTCCGCTACTACACTTCGGGCGATGAATTTCTGCAAATCAATACCACCGGCGGCGAAGATATTGATGACATTGATGATATCAAGCTCTTTGTCTATGAAGAGAGCTACGGTATCAGTAAAGAGAGTCACTGGCGCGAGGCGATCAACGCCAAAGCGATGGGGGCAATGACCTTAAACTGGCAGGAAAAACGCTGGCAGCGATTTTTTAACAGCGAAGAACCGGGAAATATCGAACCCGTCTACATGCTGGAAAAAGTAGAAAATCAAAACCATGCCAAATGGGAGGTCCATAATTTTACCATGGGCTACCAACGGCAAGTGACCGAAGATACTTACGAATATTTGCTGTTAAATGGTGAGGAATCTTTTAACGATCTCGGCGAGCCGGAGTGGTTATTTTCGCGCGCGCTGGGCGTCGATATCCCGCTGACATCACTTCATATTATTGGTTAATTACAGGGACGTTTACGATGCATATACTGGATTCACTTCTTGCTTTTAGCGCCTATTTTTTTATTGGCGTGGCGATGGTAATTATTTTTCTTTTTATCTATTCTAAAATTACACCACACAACGAATGGCAGTTAATCAAAAACAATAATACCGCGGCGTCACTGGCGTTTAGCGGTACATTGTTGGGCTACGTGATCCCGTTATCCAGTGCGGCAATCAATGCGGTGAGCATTCCAGATTATTTCGCCTGGGGCGGGATCGCACTGGTGATTCAGTTACTCATTTTTGCTGGCGTCAGGCTTTATATGCCGGCATTAAGCGAAAAAATTATTAATCACAATACCGCAGCAGGAATGTTTATGGGAACCGCCGCGCTGGCTGGCGGTATTTTTAACGCAGCTTGTATGACATGGTAATGGACGATCATGGCCAGAAAACGCAAATCAAGAAATAACTCTCAGTTAGGTCACGGAGCTATCAGCCGTATCGGTAGACCAAATAACCCTTTCGAGCCGCGTCGGAATCGCTATGCGCGAAAATATCTGACCCTGGCGATTATGGGGGGCGCTTTATTTTTAGTGCTGAAGGGATGGAGTGAAAGTAGCGACGAAGATAACGACGGCGACGGAACGTTTTATTCGACAGTGCAGGATTGTATTGATGACGGTAATAATGCAGACATTTGCGCACGTGGCTGGAACAACGCCAAAGCGGCATTTTATGCCGATGTTCCGAAGAATATGACTCAGCAAAATTGCCATTTTAAGTATGAAAATTGCTATTACGACAATGTTGAACAGAGTTGGATCCCGGTCATTTCTGGATTTTTGTTAAGCCGGGTTATTCGTAAAGATCGCGATGAGCCGTTCGTCTATAACAGCGGCGGATCCTCATTTGCTTCCCGTCCCGTCTGGCGCAACACTTCCGGTGATTACTCCTGGCGCTCCGGTTCTGGCAAAAAAGAGTCTTATTCCACGGGCGGCTTTACCACCAAAAAAGCGTCTACCGTTTCTCGCGGCGGCTATGGTCGTTCTTCCAGCGCCCGTGGGCATTGGGGAGGCTAATCATGCTGAGACACAATGTTCCTGTGCGGCGGGATCTGGACCGGATTGCCGCCGATAACGGATTTGACTTTCATATCATCGACAATGAAATCTATTGGGATGAGAGTCGGGCTTACCGCTTTACTCTGCGCCAGATTGAAGAGCAGATCGAAAAACCGACTGCGGAACTGCATCAGATGTGCCTGGAGGTGGTGGATCGTGCGGTTAAAGATGAAGAGATCCTGACGCAACTGGCGATCCCGCCGTTGTACTGGGATGTGATCGCCGAAAGCTGGCGCGCACGCGATCCTTCGCTGTATGGCCGTATGGATTTTGCCTGGTGTGGTAATGCGCCGGTTAAGTTGCTGGAGTACAACGCCGATACGCCAACTTCATTGTACGAGTCGGCTTATTTCCAGTGGTTGTGGCTGGAAGATGCTCGGCGCAGCGGCGTTATTCCGCGCGATGCCGATCAGTACAATGCCATTCAGGAGCGCCTGATTTCACGCTTTAGCGAGCTTTATAGCCGGGAGCCATTTTATTTTTGCTGCTGTCAGGACACCGACGAAGACAGGAGTACCGTGCTGTACTTGCAGGACTGCGCTCAGCAGGCAGGACAGGAGTCGCGGTTTATCTACATTGAAGATCTCGGTTTGGGCGTCGGCGGTGTACTGACCGATCTTGATGATAATGTCGTCCAGCGTGCATTTAAGCTGTATCCGCTGGAGTGGATGATGCGTGACGATAACGGTCCGCTGCTGCGCAAGCGTCGTGAGCAGTGGGTGGAGCCGTTATGGAAAAGTATCTTGAGTAACAAAGGGCTAATGCCGCTGCTTTGGCGCTTCTTTCCTGGTCATCCTAATCTTCTGGCGTCCTGGTTTGAGGGCGAAAAACCGCAGATCGCCGCTGGCGAAAGCTATGTGCGTAAACCGATCTACTCACGCGAGGGCGGTAACGTCACCATTTTCGACGGCCAGAATAACGTCGTTGACCACGCTGATGGTGATTACGCCGATGAACCGATGATCTATCAGGCGTTTCAACCGCTACCGCGATTTGGCGATAGTTACACGCTGATTGGTAGCTGGATTGTCGATGATGAAGCGTGCGGTATGGGTATCCGCGAAGATAACACGCTGATCACTAAAGATACTTCGCGTTTTGTTCCGCACTACATTGCGGGTTAAGAATGTTTTAGCAATCTCTTTCTGTCAGGAATCCGTGGCAGTGACCATACTAATGGTGACTGCCATTGATGGAGGGAGACACCGTGCACTGGCAAACTCACACTGTTTTTAATCAACCTATACCCTTAAATAACAGCAATTTATACCTGTCTGATGGCGCGCTCTGCGAAGCGGTAACGCGCGAAGGCGCTGGCTGGGATAGCGATTTTCTCGCCAGTATTGGTCAGCAACTCGGAACGGCAGAATCCCTTGAACTGGGGCGGCTGGCGAATGTAAACCCACCTGAACTGTTGCGCTACGATGCCCAGGGGCGACGTCTGGACGATGTCCGTTTCCATCCCGCATGGCACCTGCTGATGCAGGCGTTATGTACCAATCGGGTACACAACCTGGCCTGGGAAGAAGATGCTCGTTCTGGCGCATTTGTGGCGCGGGCGGCGCGTTTTATGTTGCACGCGCAGGTTGAGGCCGGGTCGTTATGCCCGATAACGATGACCTTTGCCGCTACGCCATTGCTGTTACAGATGCTACCCGCGCCGTTTCAGGACTGGACCACGCCGCTGTTGAGCGATCGCTACGATTCCCACTTATTGCCAGGCGGGCAAAAACGCGGTTTGTTGATTGGCATGGGAATGACGGAAAAGCAGGGCGGTTCCGATGTCATGAGCAACACCACCCGTGCAGAGCGTCTGGAAGATGGCTCTTATCGGCTGGTGGGGCATAAATGGTTTTTCTCGGTGCCACAAAGCGACGCGCATCTGGTGCTGGCGCAGACCGCGGGCGGTTTGTCCTGCTTTTTTGTGCCGCGATTTTTGCCTGACGGGCAACGCAACGCGATTCGGCTGGAGCGTCTGAAAGATAAGTTGGGTAATCGTTCCAATGCCAGTTGCGAAGTGGAGTTTCAGGATGCCATTGGCTGGTTGTTGGGTCAGGAAGGGGAAGGGATTCGCCTGATCCTGAAAATGGGCGGGATGACGCGTTTTGATTGTGCACTGGGCAGCCACGCCATGATGCGCCGTGCGTTCTCGCTGGCGATTTATCACGCACATCAGCGTCATGTATTTGGTAATCCGTTAATAGAACAGCCTCTGATGCGCCATGTCTTAAGTCGCATGGCGCTTCAGCTTGAAGGGCAAACAGCATTGTTGTTTCGTCTGGCGCGGGCCTGGGATCGACGTGCCGATGCTAAAGAAGCCCTATGGGCGCGCTTATTTACGCCTGCGGCGAAATTTGTGATCTGCAAACGTGGCATTCCGTTTGTGGCTGAAGCGATGGAGGTAATGGGCGGTATTGGCTATTGCGAAGAGAGCGAACTACCGCGACTTTATCGAGAGATGCCAGTGAACAGCATCTGGGAAGGCTCTGGCAATATTATGTGCCTCGATGTGCTGCGCGTTCTTAATAAGCAAGCGGGCGTATACGACTTGCTGTCGGAAGCGTTTATGGAAGTGAAAGGGCAAGATCGTTATTTTGATCGCGCGGTTCGTCGCTTACAACAGCAACTGCGCAAACCGGCTGAGGAATTGGGACGGGAGATAACACATCAATTATTTTTGCTGGGCTGCGGCGCGCAAATGTTGAAATATGCTTCTCCGCCAATGGCGCAGGCGTGGTGTCAGGTGATGTTAAATACGCGCGGTGGCGTGCGGTTGTCAGAGCAGATCCAGAATGATTTATTGCTGCGGGCGACGGGGGGAGTGTGTTTGTAAGCGTATACGACGGATGCGACGCTGGTTTCGATTAACTAAATGAAATATGTGAAAATTGTAGGCCGGACAAGGCGCTCGCGCCGCATCCGGCATTGTTCATTTGCTGTAGATGACACTCACGCATACAGTATCGCCTGTACACGCCAGTTATCGGGCTGCTGGTCTTCATACATGGTAATAATGCGATACCATGATGCCCCTTGTTCATCGGCCTTTAACGCCACGATACGTTCCACGTCCTGCGGATCCCCTGAAATATTGCTAACCGAGATCTGACCTATTTCATTCAGGCCCGTCACGCAGTCAGCACTGGCGAATTCTGCAGACTGTGCCGTGGCGCTCGCAGGGCAAGTCACTAATTGCAGCGAGGGTGAGGCAAGTAATTGTTTCATCGTCAGCTCCATTTTTCGTTTCCCCACATGTTGCAGGGCATTCCATCGCGGTAATAAACGCCCGAGCTTCCAGCCGGTAATTTATTGTGCACAGGTAAACGCATAGGGACGCAAAGCAATGTAAAGCTGACTATGTAAGTTGTCTGATTTATTTACGGTACAAAATGGCTTGTGAATACCACTGTCCTGTCACGATGGTTTCATCCACCATTACGACAACGTAATAATCAGCTTTTGCAGCGACAGCTTTCGCTCTGATTTCTGCTAATGCGTCATCCGGAGAGCCCCGTACCATCGTGCTTACGCTACCTATTCGCTGTAACCCTTGTGTCTGGTCACGGCGAATCTCTTGCGGATGGTCCGTTACTGGCGGTGCTGGCTGTGGCGTACCTTGCAGTGCGCTACAGGCGCTTAGCATCAACACCAATAATAAACTGGCAAACCGATAAATAACGCTATTACGTTTCCTGCTAACCATAGTGTAGTGCCTTATTTATTTAACTTGAGGGGAATGTTCCCGAATTGTTACCTGGTACGCGATTTTCGAATGAAAACGTTGTGAAAGCGTAATCCACATCTCAACATTATGAACTAATACGGTCAGCAGAAACTTGTGCTAAGGATTTCTTCATGTCATACCAGACTCAAAGGAGAAAAAGATGATTGAATTAGAATCACGCGTGCTGGCTGATATTCCCGTTCTTCACGCTTATCCCATAGGGCAAAAAGAACCCCCATTACCGTGTGTGATTTTTTATCACGGATTTACTTCATCCAGCCTGGTTTATAGCTATTTTGCCGTCGCGCTGGCGCAGGCTGGTTTCCGGGTGATCATGCCGGATGCGCCCAATCACGGTAGCCGTTTTAGTGGCGACGCAGCGAGGCGTTTAAATCAATTCTGGCAAATCTTGCTACAAAGTATGCAGGAATTCACTACTTTACGTGCGGCAATAGCCGAAGAAAACTGGCTGCGTGATGAACGCCTGGCGGTTGGTGGCGCGTCGATGGGCGCAATGACCGCGTTGGGGATTACCGCTCGCCACCCCACGGTGAAATGTACCGCCAGCATGATGGGGTCTGGCTATTTCACATCGCTTGCCCGTTCACTGTTTCCACCGTTGAAGCCTGAAACGCCAGCACAGCAAAACGAATTTGATAACATTATTGCTCCACTGGCAGAGTGGGAAGCGACAAACCACCTGGACGAACTGGGAAGCAGGCCACTGCTGTTGTGGCATGGCCTTGACGATGATGTTGTGCCTGCCGAGGAATCACTACGTTTGCAGCAGGCATTAAGAGAAACGGGACGAGATAAACAGTTAACCTGTTTATGGCAGCCTGGCGTGCGCCACCGTATTACACCCGAGGCGTTAGATGCTGCGGTGACATTTTTCCACCAGCATCTTTAAACACGCAGAATGCTGACCCCTTGCGCTTCCAGCTGTTGCAGGATCTCTGGGTTAGCATTTTTGCCGGTGATCAGCATATCGATTTGATCGGCGCGGCTAAAGAGCATCCCCGCGCGTTCACCAATCTTACTGCTATCGACCAGCACTACCAGTTTCCCCACCACACTCAGCATCTTCTGCTCTGCCATCGCCGTCAGCATATCGGTTTTATATAACCCTTCTGCGGTCAGCCCTTTGCCGCTGGTAAACATCCAGTGCCCGGCATAGAGACTGTTTTCGCTGCCCTGTGGGCTTAAGGTGATGGACTGACTTTTGTTGTACTGCCCGCCCATGATGATCACGCTGTCATGTTCCTGATCGATCAGATAGTTTGCCAGCGGGAGATAATTAGTGATGATTTGTACCGGTTTGCCACACATTTCCCGGCCGAGCAGAAACGCGGTAGAGCCGCAGTTGATGACCACGCTTTCGCCCGGATTGACCAGTTGTGATGCCGCTTTAGCGATACGTACTTTTTCATCGTGATTCTGCGCCTGATGCAGATTCATCGGCGTCCATCGCGGGCGCTGCTGGGTAATCGCTTCGGCGCCATTGCGCACTTTTTTCAGTTTGCCGCTTTCGTCGAGTTTATTGATATCGCGTCGCGCAGTGGCAGGCGAAATTCCCAGACGCTCAACGACTTTCTCCACGGTCACAAAGCCCAATTGTGCTAGCATTTCCAGGAGGATTTGATGTCTTTGTGCTTCAGTCATGAGCTATTCCGATAAAATTTGATTTTTTTAGATGATATTTGAAATAGCCAGGAAATACTACGCCGGATAGCGCGAACAGATCCACGCTACCCGGTATCAACGACAGATTACAGGAACGATTTGAACGGCAGATCCGGTTCAATAGTGAAGCAATCGTCAAAACCACGCGGATAGTGATACTCGAAGTTATCTTTATCCAACGGCCAGGTAAACTTGCCACCGACCTGCCAGATAAATGGCTTAAAGCCATACTTCAGACGATCTTTTTTCATCTCCCACAGTACGCGGATTTCCTGCGGATCGGCCTGGAAGTTTGACCAGATATCATGGTGGAACGGGATAACTACTTTCGCATTCAACGCTTCGCCCATACGCAGCATATCGGCGCTGGTCATTTTGTCGGTAATACCGCGTGGGTTCTCACCGTACGATCCTAACGCCACGTCGATCTGATGCTCGTTGCCATGTTTTGCATAGTAGTTAGAGTAGTGGGAATCGCCGCTGTGATACAGGGAACCGCCCGGTGTTTTGAACAGATAGTTTACTGCGCGATCGTCCATGCCGTCTGGCAGCACGCCAGCCGCTTTTTGATCCGCTGGTAGGGTGATCAGTGCAGTACGGTCGAACGCGTCAAGGGCATGAATTTCAATGTCTTTCACTTTTACCACATCGCCTGGTTTGACCACGATGCAGCGCTCTTTTGGTACTCCCCAGCCAATCCATAAATCCACGCAGGTTTTCGGTCCGATAAACGGTACGTCATCAGCACAGTTCTGCATCACGGCAGCAGCGACGTTGACGTCGATATGATCGTTGTGATCGTGAGTTGCCAGTACGGCGTCGATCTGGCGAATCGCAAATGGATCAAGAACAAACGGGGTGGTACGCAGGTTTGGCTGCAGTTTTTTCACACCAGCCATGCGCTGCATCTGATGACCCTGTTTCATCAGCGGGTTACCGTGACTTTGTTTGCCAGTACCGCACCAGAAATCAACACAAACGTTGGTGCCACCTTCCGATTTCAGCCAGATCCCAGTACAACCGAGCCACCACATCGCGAATGTACCAGGAGCTACCTGCTCTTGTTCAATTTCTTCATTCAGCCAGCTACCCCACTCCGGGAAAGTGCTCAGGATCCAGGATTCACGGGTGATACTTTTCACTTTACTCATCGCCATTTACCTTCATGATGTTCAATTTTAATCAATATGTGATTGGTTTTGATTAATTCTGACACTATTTTTTCAGGAAGGCAATGACCATTTTTTGACTTTTTGCCAGGGGAGTTGTTGTGGATTTTGAGTGCGGAAAGATTTAACGGAATGTGTAATTCATTTAACTAAATGAATTTAAATGAATAATTGTTTCGTTGCATGAATCCCACTCTATCCATGTGGAATTATTTGCGTGCCGCGTCACATTTAATCATAAATAATCTTGTTGTGATTACTTTTGAAAATTAGAGTGAATGCACAACATTCCGGGTGTGCGGAATACCCGGTTACCTCTTCTTCAGGAGATCGTTATGGAGATTCTCTACAACATCTTTACCGTGTTTTTTAACCAGGTCATGACCAATGCCCCGTTGTTGCTGGGTATTGTGACCTGTCTGGGCTACATCCTACTGCGCAAAAGTGTCAGCGTTATTATTAAAGGGACGATTAAAACCATTATTGGTTTCATGTTGTTGCAGGCAGGGTCCGGCATCCTGACCAGCACCTTCAAACCGGTGGTGGCGAAAATGTCGGAAGTCTACGGTATCAACGGTGCGATTTCAGATACTTACGCTTCGATGATGGCCACTATCGAGCGCATGGGCGATGCCTATAGCTGGGTGGGGTACGCGGTGCTGCTGGCACTGGCGTTGAACATCTGTTACGTGCTGCTGCGTCGTATTACCGGTATTCGCACCATCATGCTGACTGGTCACATCATGTTCCAGCAGGCGGGGCTGATTGCCGTTACGCTGTTTATTTTCGGTTATTCCATGTGGACGACCATTATCTGCACCGCGATTCTGGTTTCGCTCTACTGGGGTATCACCTCCAACATGATGTACAAGCCGACTCAGGAAGTCACCGACGGCTGCGGTTTCTCCATCGGTCACCAGCAGCAGTTTGCATCATGGATTGCTTATAAAGTCGCGCCGTTCCTGGGCAAAAAAGAGGAGAGCGTTGAAGACCTCAAACTGCCTGGCTGGCTGAATATTTTCCACGACAACATCGTCTCCACGGCGATTGTCATGACCATCTTCTTTGGCGCCATTCTGCTCTCCTTCGGTATCGATACCGTGCAGGCGATGGCAGGCAAAGTGCACTGGACGGTCTACATCCTGCAAACCGGTTTCTCCTTCGTGGTGGCGATCTTCATCATCACTCAGGGCGTGCGCATGTTTGTGGCGGAACTCTCTGAAGCATTTAACGGTATCTCCCAGCGTCTGATCCCAGGTGCGGTTCTGGCGATTGACTGTGCGGCTATCTATAGCTTCGCGCCGAACGCCGTGGTCTGGGGCTTTATGTGGGGCACTATCGGTCAGCTGATTGCGGTTGGCATCCTGGTCGCCTGCGGTTCCTCCATTCTGATTATTCCTGGCTTTATCCCGATGTTCTTCTCCAACGCCACCATCGGCGTGTTCGCTAACCACTTCGGCGGCTGGCGTGCGGCGCTGAAAATTTGTCTGGTGATGGGGATGATTGAAATCTTTGGTTGCGTCTGGGCGGTGAAACTCACCGGTATGAGTGCCTGGATGGGTATGGCGGACTGGTCAATTCTGGCACCGCCGATGATGCAGGGCTTCTTCTCCATCGGTATCGCCTTTATGGCCGTCATCATTGTAATTGCACTGGCTTATATGTTCTTCGCTGGCCGCGCGCTGCGCGCAGAAGAAGATGCAGAAAAACAACTGGCAGAACAGTCTGCTTAATAAGGAGTTTTGATTATGACCGTACGTATTCTGGCTGTGTGTGGCAACGGACAAGGCAGTTCCATGATCATGAAGATGAAAGTGGACCAGTTTTTAACCCAATCAAACATTGACCACACGGTAAATAGCTGCGCGGTTGGCGAATACAAAAGCGAGTTGAGCGGCGCGGATATCATCATCGCTTCTACGCACATTGCGGGCGAAATCACCGTGACCGGCAACAAATACGTGGTTGGCGTACGCAACATGCTCTCTCCTGCTGATTTTGGCCCGAAACTGCTGGAAGTGATCAAAGAGCATTTCCCGCAGGATGTGAAGTAAGGACGCGCCATGAAATTACGTGATTCGCTGGCGGAGAATAAATCTATCCGTCTGCAGGCTGAAGCTGAGACATGGCAGGACGCAGTGAAAATCGGCGTTGACCTGCTGGTGGCGGCGGATGTCGTCGAGCCGCGTTACTACCAGGCGATTCTGGATGCGGTTGAACAGCACGGCCCGTACTTTGTGCTCGCACCAGGCCTGGCAATGCCGCACGGTCGACCGGAAGAGGGCGTTAAGAAAACCGGTTTTGCGCTGGTGACGCTGAAAAAGCCGCTGGAGTTCAACCACGAAGATAACGACCCGGTGGATATCCTCATCACTATGGCGGCGGTTGATGCCAACACTCACCAGGAAGTGGGCATCATGCAGATCGTCAACCTGTTTGAAGATGAAGAGAATTTCGACCGTTTACGTGCCTGCCGTACCGAGCAGGAAGTACTGGATCTCATTGACCGCACCAACGCGGCAGCTTAAGAAGGAATTGAACATGTCATTACCGATGTTGCAAGTCGCGCTGGACAACCAGACTATGGATAGCGCCTACGAAACCACTCGCTTGATTGCCGAAGAAGTCGACATTATCGAAGTGGGCACCATTCTATGCGTGGGCGAAGGCGTGCGTGCGGTTCGTGACCTGAAAGCGCTCTACCCGCACAAAATCGTGCTGGCAGATGCCAAAATTGCCGATGCGGGCAAAATCCTTTCTCGTATGTGCTTCGAAGCCAACGCTGACTGGGTGACCGTAATTTGCTGTGCGGATATCAACACCGCCAAAGGTGCGCTGGACGTAGCAAAAGAGTTTAACGGCGACGTGCAGATCGAACTGACCGGTTATTGGACCTGGGAACAGGCGCAGCAGTGGCGTGACGCAGGCATTCAGCAGGTGGTTTATCACCGCAGTCGTGACGCGCAGGCCGCAGGCGTGGCATGGGGCGAAGCGGACATTACCGCGATCAAACGTCTTTCCGATATGGGCTTCAAAGTAACCGTCACCGGTGGTCTGGCGCTGGAAGATCTGCCGCTGTTCAAAGGTATTCCGATTCATGTGTTTATCGCAGGTCGCAGCATCCGTGATGCCGCTTCTCCGGTTGAAGCTGCGCGTCAGTTCAAACGTTCCATCGCCCAGCTGTGGGGCTAAGGAGCGGATATGTTGTCCAAACAAATCCCGCTTGGCATCTATGAAAAAGCGCTCCCCGCCGGGGAGTGCTGGCTGGAACGACTGCTACTGGCAAAAACATTAGGCTTCGATTTTGTCGAGATGTCAGTGGATGAAACGGACGATCGCCTGTCGCGCCTCGACTGGAGTCGCGAGCAGCGTCTGGCGCTGGTCAACGCGATTGTTGAAACCGGCGTGCGCGTGCCGTCCATGTGCCTTTCTGCCCATCGTCGTTTCCCGCTGGGTAGCGAAGATGATGCAGTGCGGGCGCAGGGGCTGGAGATTATGCGTAAAGCTATCCAGTTCGCCCAGGACATCGGCATTCGCGTGATCCAGTTGGCGGGCTATGACGTTTACTATCAGGAAGCCAATAACGAAACGCGTCGTCGTTTCCGTGACGGCCTGAAAGAGAGCGTTGAGATGGCGAGCCGCGCGCAGGTCACGCTGGCAATGGAGATCATGGATTACCCATTGATGAACTCTATCAGCAAGGCGCTGGGCTACGCGCACTATCTCAACAATCCGTGGTTCCAGCTCTACCCGGATATCGGCAACCTGTCGGCGTGGGACAATGACGTGCAGATGGAATTGCAGGCCGGAATCGGGCATATCGTCGCGGTGCATGTGAAAGACACTAAACCGGGTGTCTTCAAAAACGTGCCTTTTGGCGAAGGTGTAGTGGATTTCGAACGTTGCTTCGAAACGCTCAAGCAGAGTGGCTATTGCGGGCCGTACCTGATTGAGATGTGGAGCGAAACGGCGGAAGACCCGGCGGCAGAAGTGGCGAAAGCGCGTGACTGGGTAAAAGCGCGCATGGCCAAAGCGGGCATGGTGGAGGCGGCATAATGCAAAAGCTGAAACAGCAGGTGTTTGAAGCCAACATGGATCTGCCGCGTTACGGGCTGGTGACCTTTACCTGGGGCAACGTCAGCGCCATTGACCGCGAACGCGGGCTGGTGGTGATCAAGCCCAGCGGCGTCGCCTACGAAACCATGAAAGCGGACGATATGGTGGTGGTCGATATGAGCGGCAAGGTGGTGGACGGGAAGTATCGCCCGTCTTCCGACACCGCGACGCATCTCGAACTCTACCGCCGTTATCCGTCGCTCGGCGGCATTGTCCATACCCACTCCACTCATGCCACCGCATGGGCGCAGGCAGGGCTGGCGATCCCGGCGTTAGGCACCACGCACGCTGACTACTTTTTGGGCGATATCCCGTGTACGCGCGGGTTAAGCGAAGAAGAGGTGCAGGGCGAGTACGAACAGAACACTGGCAAAGTGATTATCGAAACGCTGGGTGACGCCGAGCCACTGCATACGCCGGGAATTGTGGTGTATCAGCACGGACCGTTTGCCTGGGGGAAAGATGCCCACGATGCGGTGCATAACGCGGTGGTGATGGAAGAAGTGGCGAAAATGGCGTGGATTGCCCGCAGTATTAACCCACAACTGAATCACATCGACAGCTTCCTGATGAATAAACACTTCATGCGTAAGCACGGCCCCAACGCCTATTACGGGCAGAAGTAAAATACGTGCTGCGGAAATTTCCTTCTTCGGGAGATAACTGGTCTGATTCCGCAGCCGTTTTTTCAAAAAAATGCCCCCTGTGAAGGGGGCAAAGCAAACTATGGCAATGTTTCGTTGGTTATACCTGGTGCTAGCGATAAATATCCGCGCTGGCGTGCATATTGCCGTTACTCCCCGGTTCCCGCATCAGAATCACGTGGTAGTACGTTGCGCCTTGCGCATCTGTCTCTTCATTCAGTGCCTGGCGAGCTTCACTTTCAGTGGCGAAGTTATGGTTGATATAAATCACGCCTAAGCTCTGCACGTCGTCCATATTTCTGGCCTGGTGGTTATTAATTTCAATGGCTGCCCATGTATTTGCACTTAGCAAAAGCACAGCCAGAAGGGCTAAAATACGGCTGAACATAGATACCTCCTCAACGGCTGACTTTGTGTGCGCTCCTCTGTAATGATCTTCTGATTTAATTTTAATCAATGATAAAGAAGTTGATGGTGACCATTTCTGATGCAGTTGTTCAAAAAAACGCCCTGATGGGATGTGATGAACTTCAAATCAGCGGGTTAGTACGATTTGGCGAAAGATGAGATTTATTTGTCGGCTGGCCTTGAGTTTAGCGGGGCATACAAGTACTATAACGCGTCATTTTTCAGCCGACCTTTAACACGTTCCTTGCCTCCCCGGGATTCGGCTGACCCAGACAGGAGGCTGAATAATCCGTAAGGAGCAATTCGATGCGTCATTACGAAATCGTTTTTATGGTCCATCCTGACCAGAGCGAACAGGTTCCGGGCATGATCGAGCGCTACACTGCTGCCATCACTGGTGCAGAAGGCAAGATCCACCGTCTGGAAGACTGGGGCCGCCGTCAGCTGGCTTACCCGATCAACAAACTGCACAAAGCACACTACGTTCTGATGAACGTTGAAGCTCCGCAGGAAGTGATCGATGAGCTGGAAACTACCTTCCGCTTCAACGATGCCGTTATCCGCAGCATGGTTATGCGTACCAAGCACGCTGTTACCGAAGCATCTCCGATGGTTAAAGCGAAAGACGAGCGCCGTGAGCGTCGCGATGATTTCGCAAACGAAACCGCAGATGATGCTGAAGCTGGGGATTCTGAAGAGTAATTTCTGATGACCAACCGTCTGGTGTTGTCCGGCACCGTGTGCAGGACTCCCCTTCGCAAGGTCAGTCCATCAGGAATTCCTCACTGCCAGTTCGTGCTTGAGCATCGTTCTGTGCAGGAGGAAGCCGGTTTTCACCGGCAGGCGTGGTGCCAAATGCCCGTTATTGTTAGCGGACACGAAAACCAGGCCATTACTCACAGTATAACGGTCGGCAGTCGCATAACCGTTCAGGGGTTCATTTCATGCCACAAGGCAAAGAACGGACTGAGCAAAATGGTTTTGCATGCCGAGCAGATTGAATTGATAGATTCTGGAGACTAGCCATATGGCACGTTATTTCCGTCGTCGCAAGTTCTGCCGTTTCACCGCGGAAGGCGTTCAAGAGATCGACTATAAAGATATCGCTACGCTGAAAAACTACATCACCGAAAGCGGTAAGATTGTCCCAAGCCGTATCACCGGTACCCGTGCAAAATACCAGCGTCAGCTGGCTCGCGCTATCAAACGCGCTCGCTACCTGTCCCTGCTGCCGTACACTGATCGCCATCAGTAATCGGTCACGGTCCATTAATACGACTTTGAGAGGATAAGGTAATGCAAGTTATTCTGCTTGATAAAGTAGCAAACCTGGGTAGCCTGGGTGATCAGGTAAACGTTAAAGCGGGCTATGCTCGTAACTTCCTGGTACCGCAGGGTAAAGCTGTTCCAGCTACCAAGAAAAACATTGAATTCTTCGAAGCACGTCGCGCTGAACTGGAAGCTAAACTGGCTGAAGTTCTGGCAGCAGCTAATGCTCGCGCTGAGAAAATCAATGCACTGGAAACTGTTACCATCGCGTCTAAAGCTGGCGACGAAGGTAAACTGTTCGGTTCCATCGGTACTCGCGACATCGCTGACGCTGTAACTGCAGCTGGCGTTGAAGTGGCTAAGAGCGAAGTTCGTCTGCCGAACGGCGTTCTGCGTACCACTGGCGAACACGAAGTGAGCTTCCAGGTTCACAGCGAAGTATTCGCGAAAGTGATCGTAAACGTAGTAGCTGAATAATTCGTTATTCAACGAGACGTAAAAACGCCGACCTTGTGTCGGCGTTTTGCTTTTAGTGATAAAAACCTCAGAAACAGCTGTTCCCTTCATAAAGTTCTCTTACTATTCCTTTTATAAAAAATTCTCAGGACCCATACCTGGCCCCCAGCCTCGCCGCTGGTAGCTCGTGTCATGTTTTTTTACGCGGAAAACATGACAAAAGCATCAATACAGCGTCTCCCTTGCAAGATAATAAAAACAATAAGTTAGGTGCAAATGCGCTGTTATTTTATTGTTTTTTTAGATAAAAAGATAAAATATTATCGCTTCTATGGGACTGATTGCTTGATGTGCAAAGTAAAAGATCGTTTAACCAAAAAAATGCTAATATTATGGTTATTATGGTCGTAAAAAGATAAAATATTATCACTATGGGTAAAAAAACAGCACCGTTACTCCCTTATACGAATCAGATGCTTAGTGAATTTGGTGAGCGGCTGAAACTTGCTCGTTTACGACGCAGGCTTACCGCAAAGCAAGTTGCTGAACGTGCCGGGATGTCGCCAATAACATTGCGTTCTCTGGAGTCAGGAAGTGCAGGGGTCACGATAGGGGCATATTTGTCTGTGATGCAGGTTTTGGGTCTGGAAACGGATTTAAATAAGCTTGCAGCTGAAGACGACTTAGGGCGTCAGCTCCAGGATTCCCGTTTGATTAAAAAAAGAGGGCTTGCTCGTTCATCCGGTAAAAATAACGAAGGGATTCAGACAGCCTCATTTCAGACGAAACGCGAGAAAGAAGGCCATCTCACCACGGATTTAACAGCGCTGGCAAAAGACTCAACGCCAACTAATCCAGGGGAAACGTCCACCTCTCTTGCTGCACTATTACAACCGATAAAAAAACCGATAAAAGGAAATTAATTATGGCATTAATCGGAGTGTATGCGGATTGGGAAGGCCTGGATGGTCCTGCGCGTATTGGTTATTTGCACAGTCGTCGCACCCAGGCGCGTGAGATATTTGAGTTTGAGTACGATAAAAAGGCGCTTGCAGATCCTGCACTTAATTTTATTCAGTTAGATCCTGAAATAATGTTGTATGAGGGAGCACAGTACCCAATTCCTCCTAAGGATAAATTTGGTGCATTTAGTGATTCCTGCCCGGATCGTTGGGGACGCATGCTAATGAAGCGGCGTTTTGAGAGGGATATCCGAGACGGATTATTTGATAAAGACTCCCACCTTTATGAGTCTGATTATTTATTAGGTGTACATGATCTTTATCGGGTTGGGGCTCTTCGATATAAACTTGAAGACACTGGAGAGTTTCTTGATAACCGCATTGATGTTGCAGCCCCACCATTTACCGAAATAGCGAGTCTGGAAAGAGCTAGCCGGGCAATTGAAGAAGATCCTGATAATAGAGAACTCATGGGGCAAAAATGGTTAAGAATGCTAATCGCTCCGGGGGGATCATTAGGAGGGGCACGTCCGAAAGCCAGTGTTGTTGATGAAGCAGGACATCTCTACATCGCTAAATTTCCCAGTGTAAAAGATGAGTATGATGTTGGTGGATGGGAAATGGTCGTTAATGCACTTGCTGTTGGCTGTGGACTGAATGTTGCACCTGCTCAGGCGCATAAATTTGCCAGCAATTACCATTGTTTTATGGTTCGTCGTTTTGACCGCACTAATGCGGGAAGGCGTCTGCATTTTGCTTCGGCTATGACACTAACCAGGCATCAGGATGGTGAAGATGCCTCTACAGGTGTAAGTTATCTGGAATTAGCAGATGTTCTTATCAGGCATGGCGCGCAGACTAATACTGATCTTAAGGAACTCTGGTCCAGGATTGTTTTTAATATTCTTGTTTCTAATACCGATGACCATTTACGTAATCATGGATATATCTTGATACCGGGAAAAGGTTGGCGGCTTTCTGACGCATATGATTTGAATCCTGTTGCCAGGTCTGACGGTCTAAAACTCAATATTACGGAAAATGATAATGCACTTGATTTGGAATTAGCTCGAGAAGTTGCGGAGTATTTTCGACTTGGTTTGACAGAAGCAGATGACATTATTGCTAATTTTAGAGGAATTGTCAGTCAGTGGCGAACCATTGCCGAGCGTCTTAGATTACCTGGTCGTGAACAAGAGTTAATGGCAGAGGCGTTCAGGGCGTCAATTTAGAATAGTTATTTCGATATATTCGATGAGGGCCGCAATAAGCAGCCCTATTAAGATAATTACTTCGTCGCCTGAATGTCGGCCAGCATTGGGGCAAGGGCAGGGTTATCCTTAGCGAAGTTTGCGTACATTGGCTGTACTTTCTCGATAAACGGAGCTTTATCAACCTGGTAGACTTTCACGCCCATTTTATCCAGTTTCGCAAATTCTTGTTTCTCTTCTTCGCTCCACAAGTCTTTCATGTAGCTCATTGATTCTTTAGATGCTTTTAATATAGCAGCCTGATTTTCCGGGCTAAGTTTATCAAACGCAGCATTGCTCATCAGAACCACATCGGGAACCATAGTGTGTTCGTCAAGGCTGAAGGATTTTGCCACTTCACCGTGACGCATGGTGGTCAGCGCCATCACACTGTTTTCCGCCATATCGACGACGCCCTGCTGTAAGGCTGTATACAGCTCGCCGTAATCCAGTGGCGTCGGGTTACCGCCCATGACTTTGATCATTTCAACTGCGCCAGGACTTGGCTGGACACGGACTTTCATGCCTTTCAGATCCTCTGGTTTCAGTACCGGTTTATTGCCGTAGAAGCTGCGGGCGCCTCCATCATAAAAAGTCAGCCCGAAATAACCTTTGCTTTTCGTTGAGTCGAGGATTTTTCTCCCGATATCGCCCTGCATCACCTGATAATAATGATCACGATCGCGGAACAAATAAGGCAGGCTAAATAATTTATAAGAATTTTCAAATGCTTCCATTTCTGCCGCATTGGTTTTTACCAGCGGAATAGCGCCAGAACGAATCAGCTCCATTGTTTCTCGTTGAGTACCCAATGTTCCATTTGGATAAATACGAATAGTAATATCACCGTTAGAGTACTCTTTGCTCTTTTTCGCAAAGAACTCCATCGCTTTATGAACAGGATGAGACTTATCCTGATTATGACTCAGTTTTAATGTCACTGCCCAGGACTGGCTTGCGGATAACATAAGAACAGCACCAATAATGCCAGCGGATACTTTTATTTTCATAGATGTTCCTTTTCTAATAAATATGGCGGCAGGTGCCGCCAGTGAATGCATATCAGTAGCCCAGTGCTCTTGGCAATGCCATACTGATTTGCGGAATATAGGTCACCATTGCCAGCACCAATACCATCACGGCATAGAATGGCAGCATAGGTTTGATAATTTTATTAATCGGTAATTTAGATACACTACAACCGACAAATAACACACTGCCTACAGGCGGAGTACAAATACCGATACACATGTTCAGTACCATGACAATACCAAAGTGAATCGGGTCCATGCCCAGTTCGGTGACAACCGGTAAAAATATCGGCGTAAAAATCAGTACCGCTGGCGTCATATCCATAAATGTGCCAATGATCAACAAGATAATATTGATAATAAGCAGGATTACTATTGGATTATCAGAAATGGTATTGAGCAAATCGAGGATCAGGAAGGGTACGTCAGCGTTGGACATAGCCCATGACATGCCCATTGAAGAACCGATCAATAACAAAACAATTGCGGTGGTAATGACGGATTCCAGAAATATTTTAGGCAAATCTTTAACTGAGATTTCACGATAAAGAACCAGCGCAAGGAAAAGGGTATAAATTACCGCAATTGCCGAAGCCTCTGTCGGGGTAAAAACACCGCTTAGTACACCGCCCATAATTAACACAATCAGGAAAATACTGGGGATCGCCATCCATATAGCCACTCCAGCCTGGCGTAAAGTTGGGCGTTCTGGTTTGGGGTATCCGCGACGTACCGCGATAATACCGGCGACGACCATCAGCGCCAGGCCCAGTAAAATTCCCGGAACATACCCTGCCAGGAACAGTGCAGCAATAGACGTACCGCCGCTGACCAGTGAATAGACGATCAACGTATTGCTTGGTGGAATAAGTAAACCAGTAGGAGCAGAAGCAACGTTAACCGCAGTGCTGAATGCCGGGTCGTAGCCTTCTTTAACCTGTTGCGGATGCATGACACCGCCCATCGCCGCCGCCGAAGCAACGGCTGAACCAGAAATTGCCCCGAACAGCATATTGGCAAGAATATTACAGTGAGCAAGTGAGCCTGGCAGACGACCGCCAAGAATTCGCGCAAAGTTAATTAGCCTTCGTGCTATTCCTCCATGATTCATAATGTTGCCAGACAAGATAAAAAATGGGATTGCCAACAACGTAAAACTATCTAACCCGGAGGCTAACTTTTGGGAAACCACACTCAATGCTGAGTTGAAATCGAGTTGTGTGGAAATTGATGCCAGTGTCGATAAACCAATGGCATAAACAATAGGTACACCTAATGCCAACATAAAAAAGAAGGCACCAAATAACACAATAATCGGTAACCAGTAATCCATAATTTCTCCATTCCTACTATGGTTGGTTGTTGTTTATTATCTTTAGCGTGGTTGTTTAAGTTCTGTTAAAACCATATCTATGGTGTATATAATAATAAGTACACCACTAATCGGGATGCTCATATAGATATATCCCATCTGCCAACCTAAAGCGGGTGAGGTTTGACCTGAATCGAATGTGTCCATAGTTAATAGCCCACCACCATATACCATAATGATGGTGGCGAAGATAATAACGATAGTCTGAATACACAAAAATAAATGACGCCGTGCTTTTCCTTTCAGCATCATAGGAAGCAGGTCAATCGCCAGGTGCCGGTTCTGCCCCGCGGTATAGGCACCACCAAAAAGGCCAAGACAAATAAAAAGCAAACGACTGAGCTCATCCGTAAATATACTGGGGCTTTTAAATATAAATCGTGCTACCACCTGCCATGTCACACATGCCACAATGATCGCCAAAATGGTAATATTCAATGTTGCAAGCAGAGCATTAATAGATCTAATTATATTTCGCATAGTGATTAACCTTTGCAATATCATTCATCCTGTGGCTGGTAAATTGTCCCATTAAGAAAACCAGGCCAGTTTTTTTCAAACCAAATGCCGCGGATAATGGGAAACTCACGAACAGGTGCTTTTCTGACGTGAAAGATACCATTACAATAATGAATAAGTAGCTTATCTTTTTTATCCTCAGTACGCTCTGAACGAAAGCGCCAAGCATCACAAAAACCATTTCGTGTTTGCGGAATAGAATTTCCATCTCCGTCGAGAATAATACGAGCCCCACGGCTACCACCATCGGCATCAATATAATGCGTCAACTGTGTCAATACGGCAGCAGAGGTCAGCGTCATATGCCGCCACATAAACAGCTCGGCAATTTCGCCCACATGTTTGATAGCCAATCCATGCTGTTGGACAAATTCGTTCAATAGCAGGGCATCACGAGTGGCACGTCGGACTTTATCGGCATGGCAAATAAACCCCGCATGATCAGACATTCGTGCCTGAATTTTTTCCTTAACCAATGACAATGGCATCCCGGTCTCGTTATCGTGCGCCTGAGTAATGATCTCTCTTATGGACGCCAGGGCCGGAGCGGTCAGTTGTGCAATATCCCCATCAACAGACTGCTTCTGCGTGCAACCAATAAAACGCGCCAGGCGCACTGCAAAAACCTGTCCAGCATTCAGTGCCGCGCCGCCAGGCCGGGTAACGCCGTGAGTTCCGGCAGCTTCTCCCACCGCGAAGCAACCAGGCAGGGAGGTTTGCCCCCAGATATCCACTTCTATACCGCCATTCATATGTTGATTGTTCATGGCGAACTGCAGAGGCTGCGCGGTGAGATCGTAACCGTGCATCTTGTACAGCGAGATAGACAGCGGATTCATTCGTTGCAGGCGTTCGATGGGCGATTGCGCCAGGGCGCCGTTGTTTTCAAGATATGCGCGAACGTCGTCGTCCAGTCGATCCAATGAGAACGGCAAATCACCAGGCACCGCTTCAGGATTGCGATTGAAATCCATAAATACCTGGCGACCTGATTGCTGTTCCTGCGCCACCGCCATGTCTAACAAGCTTGAACCAAAATCCATCACTCGTGTGGCGTGGAATGGCCACTGATAGCCTTTACGGAAGATGTTTGAAGCCAGTTCCTGGGTGGTGCGATAGTAATCTGCAAGGAAGTTATACTCGTTGCCCTCAGCATCCACAGAATAGATATACGGGATCACCTGCACATAGGTGCCGGATAAATTCCATGGAAACGTGCTGCGTGGCGTGCCTATACCAAACTGGCTTTCTGTCAGATTGGTTAGCGTCAAACCTTCTTCCAGTGCCAGTCCCAGCGAGCCGAAGCATTTATGTGGATAAACACTGTCGCGATAAAGCTCGCCCGGTCCGCCCGTTGCCAGTACCACATTGGGCGTAGTCACAATGGCCAGCCCCCAGGGGTTATGGGCGCGGGAACCGGTTGCGAGAATAGCCCCCGCAACGCGATCTTCGCCATTCTCTCCGCACTGATGCAGGAGCTTAATCACCGTTGCACTGGTCAACATTGGGATGGCGAGGCGCTGCACTTCCTCCAGCAATACTTTTACCATCAGGCGAGATGTCCGCGGTCCACAGGAGGTTGCGCGTCCGGCTTCGTCATGGTCGGTTTGATAACGGAGAATTGCGCCATAGCGATCTTCCGGTAATTCCAGACCAAGATATTGCAGACCGCCGAGGGTATGCAGGGAACCGACCGCCTCGACATAAGCGGTGTCGTGATCCATTGCGCCACCGCTCGCCAGTGCTTCCGCCAGTTTGGCGAAGTTGTCACCATTGCCCGCAGTAGCGGCGGTAAACAGTGTTTGTTTATCAGAACCGGAACACGCTGACGTCCCCATGTATAACCCGGCGGTCGCGATCAGTACATTTTGCTGGCGACGTTTCAGCTCAACCGCCGCACGTAATCCTGCTGCGCCGCTACCAACGACCAGCGCATCAACTTGCCAGATCGGGTAATCAACATCCTCAACGGTGACAATTGACGTTGGTTCTGCTGACACAAACCCCTTTGGAAAAGTGACGTGCGTCAGCGAATCGAGGATGGCGTCATCAAGCTGGCTCATGCATCCTCCATCGGCGTAAACAGGCTGCTTTCCATCAGACGTGGTTGCCTGATAATCGGGCGGAAGGCCATGAACGGCAGAATGTCGCGCTCAATCTCCACACCTGGTGCGATCTCAATTAATTCAACGCCTTCTGCCGTTAACTGGAATACCGCGCGTTCGGTGATATACAGCACCTCCTGACCGCTTTGCTGTGCGTACGCGGCGCTAAAGGTAATTTTTTCCACCTGAGTAACCAGTTTGGGGATTTGACCTGACTGGGCGATATGCAGGCCATCTGGCGTTACATCGATTTTGCTGCCTTTGGCGTCAAACGTGCCGCAGAACACCACTTTTCGGGCGTTTTGTGCAATTTCGAGGAAGCCGCCGGGGCCGATCAGATTGCCGTTGAGATGCGAAACGTTGACGTTGCCGTGCTGATCCATCTCGCCCATGCCGAGGAAAGTGATATCGATACCGCCGCCGCTGTAGAATTCGAATTGATCCAGCGAAGGGATAATGGCGTCGGCGTTACGGGCGCAGCCAAAAAACGCGTCATCCAGCATCATGCCGTTATGTACGCCTTGCTCAACACTTAGCCACAAACTTTGATAAGGCACGCCTTCACGCAGCGCAACGCCAGGAATACCGCCCGGAATACCAAAGCCAAAGTTGGTTGAAGCGCCAGCCACCAGTTCGCGCGCTGCCCGACGGGCAATCAGACGACGCACCGGATGACTAACCAGTTCAATAGCGTCGTTAGAACTCAGACGGCGATGTTGACCACTAATTGTCAGGTCGTAACCACCAAGATAGGTTTGCGGTTGTTCGCGGTGTTCAACGATGCCATCGACCAGAATCCCCGGAAGCTTGACTCTACGTGGTTCAAGCGCGCCTGCTTCCAGTACATCGCGCACCTGTACGAACACTTTGCCGCCGCTGTTGTGTGCTGCCAGCGCCATTGAATAGCTATCCATATCAATCGCTTCTTCTTCGAGGCTGACGTTGCCACGCGGATCGGCATAAGTGCCGCGCAAAATGGCATAGTCCACTTTGAAAGGGCGATAGCGGAGTTTGGTTTCACCATCAATTTCAATCAGTTCTACCAGATCATCGGTGGTGCAAGCGTTTGACTTCCCGCCGCCATTACGCGGATCAACAAACGATCCCAACCCTACGTGGGTAAAAAGTCCCGGACGTCCGGCGCCGATCTCCCGCAGCAGAGCCTGAATTACGCCGCCCGGGAAGCAGTAGGCTTCAATGGCATTGTTTTTCACCAGTTCCTGCATTTTGGGCGACCAGGTAAAGTGTCCGGCAATTATGCGTTTGAGCATTTCGGCATGAGCGAAGCGATTGGTACCTTTGCTGTCGCGATCGCCAATACCCAGCGAGTGGATTAATGTCAGATCGCGCGGGTGTCCGGTTTGCAGGAAACGAGCTTCAATGGCTGCCAGAATATGGTCAGCTTCCACCATGCCGCCGCCGTTACCGCTAATGGCAATGGTTGCGCCGTCCTGAATTTGCGCCGCCAGTGCCTCGGCGGTTGTTATCTTACGCATACAATTTCCTTATTGATTGTGGAAGCTCACGCTACTTTTTTCGGCAAACGCGCGCGTCGCCTGCTGGCAATCCTGAGTGGCGGACATTAACCCTGCCAGTAACTGGTGCGAGTAATCGGCGTGTTTATTTTCCAGCGCCAGAATCAGTTGCTTAATATGCGCCAGTGCCACCGGACCACATTTTTCCAGCTGCGCTAACTGATTCGCCATCCAGCTTTCTACCTGTTCTTTTTCCACCACTTCATCAATTAAATTCGCCGCCTGGGCTTCATGTGCCGTCAGACGTTTCCCCAGCATCAGCATCTGGCGACCGACCACCGGGCCAACCTGATTAAGCACGCGCTCGATGCCCATCCAGCCTGGCACCATGCCGAGGATCACTTCAGGATTAGAGAATTTCGCGTGGGGGCGAGCGATACGAATATCACAGCACAAGGCGAGTTCAATCCCACCGCCAATGGTATGACCGTTGAGATTCGCAACGGTTAATTGGGGTAAATTGCGCAGGCGATTAAAAACCTCATTACCGCGTTTAATCCATTTTCTGCCCATATCTAATGGCGAATAGGCTGACCACGATTTAATATCGCCGCCTGCACAAAAGAATTTATCGCCGGTAGCAGTTAATTCGACTAATCGTAATGTGGTGTCGTTTTCAATTTCATTTAAATAATGATCGAGAGATTCGATCATTTCTTCATTAATAGCATGACATTTATCTTCACGGTTCAATGTCAGGCGGCAGGTAGCCGCCGCTCTGCTGAACAGAACGGGTTGGTCACTCATGTTCATTCCTTAACAATAATGCGCGATGCGATCGACGCTAATATCCAGCGTGCTGTTAATATCTTTCTGCCACCAGTACGGCGAGAATATTTCCAGTTCAATAGCGCCATTAAATCCGGCGTTTTCAACCAGCCGACGGATTGACGGAATATTGATGACGCCATCTCCCGGCATTCCCCGATCATTGACCAGATCGGTGGTTGGTACTAACCAGTCGGAAACATGAAACGCGAGAATGCGTTTTCCGGCACGCAGGATTTGGCTGGCGAGCTCCGGATCCCACCAAACGTGGTAGACATCTACCGCGACGCCGAGGCCAAATTCGCCATCGGGATCGAGTTCATCACACCAGTCCAGCGCCTGGCGTAACGTACACAAACAGGAACGATCGGCTGCGGTCATCGGGTGCAGCGGTTCCAGCGCAATCGGCACGCCGACCTCTTTCGAATGCGGTAGTAACTGGCGAATCCCTTGTTTCACCTGTTCCCGCGCCTCATACAGATCTTTTGTACCCGTTGGCAGTCCACCAACCACCTGCATATAACAGGCGGCGTTAAGCACGGCGGCGTCGTCCAGCGCCCGGCGGTTATCATCAATCGCTAGTTTGCGTTCCGCCAGCGTCGGTGCGGTGTAGTAAGTGCTACGGCACAAACCGGAGACGCTCATGTTACTGGCGGCGAGTTGGCGGGCGATCTGCTGGAGATCTTCGCCCTGCAATTCTCTGCGCCAGGGGGCTATTGCGCCAATACCGCGCGCGGCGCAAGCGTCAATAATGGCGGGCAGCGGCGTTTTATAACCCAGCGTCGCGGTATTAATGCTGAATAAATCAGGGCGTTGTAACAGATCTCTCATGATTCAGCCTCAGAAGCGCGGCATACTTAAGCCGCCGTCGATGGCGACCGCCTGACCACAGGTGTAAATCAGTTTGCCTTCCGCCATCGCGCGGACAGTGGAGGCGATATCAGCCGGATAACCCCAACGTCCCCACGGCACCAGACCTTTGGCAATCAATTCGTCGTAATAGGCGGTTGCCGGAATGGTCATATCGGTTTTTATTAGGCCAGGGCGCACTTCATAGACGCCAATTTGTTCGTTACAAAGGCGAGCGGCAAACAGACGAGCAGCGGCAGAAACGGCGGTTTTGGCAATGGTGTATTCGCCGCGATTCATCGCCAGCATGATGGCGTTTATGGAACTGACAAAAATAATCGAACGGTGCGGCAGCTCCGCTTCCGGCTTCGGCTGTGCGAGCAGACGTTTACTGAATGCCTGAGCGAGGAAGAACGGTGCGCGGGTATTGATGGCAATGTTTTGGTCGAAACTGTCTGGTTCGAGATCGAGGAGGTCACCGCGCTTTTTCACTGAAATCCCTGCGTTGTTGAGCAGACAGTCCAGACGCCCCCACTGGTTTTGCGCCGCATCGAGCATCTCTTCATGTAGGGAGAGATCGCCGACATCGGCAGGGAAGCAAATGACTTCCACGCCTTCTGCCATACATTCTTGTTGTGTGATATGCAGTTTTTCTACGCTGTCGGCATCAGGGCGATCGTTAATCAGCAGGTTAAACCCGCCACGAGCAAGTTCCAGCGCACAACCCTTTCCAATACCACGTGCAGCGCCAGTGATGACAGCAACAGGACGAGTGGATTTCATAGGTTAATCCTCTTTTTTTGAATATTGTTTCCTTAAGTGATGGTTAGCTTGCAACTAGTTAGTAAAAAGATCAACCATCTGGTTGGTTGATCTGCGATAATGATCACAGGACATTTGATAACTCGATGAAAGACAATGTTTTGCCTTTTTGCTGTCGCTGAGATCAAATACGGTTATGATAGCCATCACGAAGAAGACGTGGGGAAGCGGAATGTATCTTGATACCAGTCACGCGCAAAACCTGAAGGAAAAATTGTTGTTATGCGCAGTCAATGAATTTGCCGAATATGGCTACGAAGGGGCCAGAGTCGATAATATTGTGAAGGCCGCAGGGTGCAGTAAACAGACGGTTTATCACCACTTCGGGAACAAAGAAAATTTATTTATTGAAGTTCTGGAATATACCTGGAATGATATTCGGCAAAAAGAAAGATCCCTTGATGTTTCTGGCCTTCCGCCACAAAAAGCCATAGAGGAAATTATCGATTTCACCTGGGATTATTATATATCTAATCCCTGGTTTCTAAAGATCGTGCATAGCGAAAACCAAAGTAAAGGTGTGCATTATGCGAAATCACAGCGCCTCCAGGATATTAACCACGCGCACTTGCAGTTAATGGAGTCATTATTGGCTGAAGGGAAGAAACGTAATATTTTTAAGCCAGATATCGACCCGCTGCAGGTGAATATTAATATTGCTGCACTCGGGGGATATTATTTGATAAACCAGCATACACTTGGCCTGGTTTATCACATCAGTATGGTTTCACCGCAGGCGCTGGAAGCCAGACGTAAGGTCATCAAAGAAACTGTCCTTAGCTGGCTTCTGATTGACCCTTCAGCTATCGAGCGCGAATAAAACTGCCATCCGGCTGGCGGGTAAACAAGACTTGTTGATTATTCCCCGTATCAATGGTTAAGCCCGTCACCACGCCGCTGGCGTTCTGGCGGATTTTCACTATCTGCCCGTTTTGCAAATTACTTAATGGTTTACCTGCGCCTTCTACCTGTGCCATTGCGTATACATCGGTAGGAGGCAGACCGTGGTCGCGGAACAGTTGTGCCATCGTTTTACCGGCTTCAACACGATAAGAGCGCCATTGATTGTCAATACCGCTATCTGGCTGGAAAGGTTGCGCTTGCGTAGTTTGCTGCTCTTCCGGTTGACCTTCCTGTATTGGTTCTGGAGCGACCGGGGCAACTTGATCCGGATCGTTTTGCGGCGTAACTAGCTGCGCCCGAAGTTGTTCTTCTGTCGGCGGCTGAGATTGCGACTGAATATCCAGCTGCGCTTCACGCGTCACGACGGGGGAGTCGGGCGCATCCTCAGACGGAAGCAGAAAACCGACCACCAAAATAATGGCGGCAATAATAATCCCCCGACGATGCATCGGTGGTAGCGGATCCATGAAGCGAAAGTTGTCTGGCGCGTGCCAGACCTTCTCCAGGGTTGGTTTTAGTTCAAAGCGCCCGGGCATGGTTTCCTCCTGCTCCGCGTCTTGTTCCTCAATCATAGCCTATGAATAAGCTAACGCTATGATGTCCGTGGTAAACCCGCCTCTATTATATTCATACGGGATATTGCTATTGTTTCTTTTTCCCCGGGATTTGTCATCACTCTCGCGACAAAGTTTTACCCAAGGAAGTGTGGCTGATATGCTGCCCGTTACTTTATACCCTGAGGAAGGAAATACGATGACCACCCCAACTTTTGACACCATCGAAGCGCAAGCAAGCTACGGCATTGGTTTGCAGGTAGGGCAACAACTGAGTGAATCTGGTCTGGAAGGGCTGCTGCCAGAAGCGCTGGTTGCAGGTATTGCCGACGCGCTGGAAGGCAAACATCCGGCTGTTCCGGTTGATGTGGTGCACCGCGCGCTGCGTGAAATCCATGAACGTGCCGATGCTGTTCGTCGTCAGCGTTTCCAGTCGATGGCTGCTGAAGGTGTGAAATATCTTGAAGAAAACGCTAAAAAAGAAGGCGTGAACAGCACTGAATCCGGCCTGCAATTCCGCGTGATCAACCAGGGCGAAGGCGCAATTCCTGCCCGTACCGACCGCGTCCGCGTTCATTACACCGGTAAATTGATCGACGGCACTGTATTTGACAGCTCTGTTGCCCGTGGCGAACCGGCTGAATTCCCGGTGAACGGCGTGATCCCTGGCTGGATTGAAGCACTGACTCTGATGCCAGTAGGTTCTAAGTGGGAACTGACTATCCCGCAGGAACTGGCCTATGGCGAGCGCGGCGCTGGCGCGTCCATCCCTCCGTTCAGCACCCTGGTGTTTGAAGTCGAGCTGCTGGAAATCCTCTAAACAGCGTATTCTGTTCCCCTCGAGCCAGAGGGGAGCAGGCATTTAGCAATAAACCCTTCAGTTTGCCAATAGGCGATATTTTGTGTTGCAAACACTCCGTAAGCGTGTATTTTTGTGAGCTGTTTCGCGTTATCACCGTGATATGACACTCACTTTAAACATAAAATTAACATTAGATCTAAATCTTAGTATTCATCCCACGTATTGTTTCCTAATATCGATGAGTCCCGATACAGATTCGTCGTATCATAGACTGACTAAAGGCCGCAGAGCCTGAACAACACAGACAGGAAGAAAAAACATGGTAGATCAGGTAAAAGTCGTTGCCGATGATCAGGCTCCGGCTGAACAGTCGCTACGGCGCAATCTCACAAACCGGCATATTCAGCTTATTGCCATTGGCGGCGCCATTGGTACGGGGTTGTTTATGGGATCCGGTAAAACAATCAGTCTTGCCGGGCCGTCGATCATTTTCGTTTATATGATCATCGGTTTTATGCTCTTTTTCGTGATGCGGGCAATGGGGGAATTGCTGCTTTCGAATCTGGAATACAAATCTTTTAGTGACTTCGCTTCCGATTTATTAGGGCCGTGGGCAGGATATTTCACTGGCTGGACTTATTGGTTCTGCTGGGTGGTTACCGGTATGGCGGACGTGGTTGCCATCACGGCTTATGCGCAGTTCTGGTTTCCGGGGCTATCTGACTGGGTCGCCTCGTTGGCGGTGATAGTGCTGTTGCTGACCCTGAACCTCGCCACCGTGAAAATGTTCGGTGAGATGGAGTTCTGGTTTGCGATGATCAAAATCGTCGCCATCGTGTCGTTGATTATCGTCGGCCTGGTCATGGTGATGATGCACTTCAAGTCTCCGACCGGTGTGGAAGCGTCATTTGCGCATTTGTGGAATGACGGCGGCTGGTTCCCGAAAGGCTTAAGCGGCTTCTTTGCCGGATTCCAGATAGCGGTTTTCGCTTTCGTGGGGATTGAGCTGGTAGGTACTACTGCTGCGGAAACCAAAGATCCAGAGAAATCACTGCCGCGCGCAATTAACTCTATTCCGATCCGCATCATTATGTTCTACGTCTTCGCGCTGATTGTGATTATGTCCGTGACGCCGTGGAGTTCGGTAGTCCCGGATAAAAGCCCGTTCGTTGAACTGTTTGTGTTGGTGGGGTTGCCTGCTGCTGCCAGCGTAATCAACTTTGTGGTGCTGACGTCTGCGGCTTCTTCCGCTAACAGCGGCGTATTCTCTACTAGTCGCATGCTGTTTGGTCTGGCGCAGGAAGGTGTGGCGCCGAAAGCGTTCGCTAAACTCTCTAAACGCGCCGTACCAGCGAAAGGGCTGACCTTCTCTTGTATCTGTCTGCTCGGCGGCGTGGTGATGTTGTACGTGAATCCAAGCGTGATTGGCGCGTTCACGATGATCACGACGGTTTCCGCGATTCTGTTTATGTTTGTCTGGACGATTATCCTTTGCTCATACCTTGTGTATCGCAAACAGCGTCCGCACCTGCATGAGAAGTCAATCTACAAGATGCCGCTCGGCAAGCTGATGTGCTGGGTATGTATGGCGTTCTTTGTGTTCGTCATCGTGCTGCTGACGCTGGAAGATGACACCCGCCAGGCGCTGCTGGTTACCCCACTGTGGTTTATCGCGCTGGGGCTGGGCTGGCTGTTTATTGGTAAAAAACGCATGGCGAAGTAATGCCGCTAAGGCACCTGCGGGTGTCTTTCAGGCTGCAAAATTGCCTGATGCGCTACGCTTATCAGGCCTACAGAACCTCTGCAATATATTGAATTTGCGTGCTTTTGTAGGCCGGATAAGGCGTTTACGCCGCATCCGGCATGAACAAAGCACACTTTGTCAGCAATCTCCTTTGTCTTTATACATTCCTAAAAATACTTCCTGTCATCGACAGCTCTCAGGCGCGGGCTTACCGTGGATCTTTGCCACTCATTGCAGAGTTCACTATGGCTAAGCACAGTTGGTTATTAATCGCCGCATTACCTCTCTCCATTTCACCTTCCTGGGGCGCAGATTTTTATTATCGCCAGCAGGAGAAAAGCACGGTTTATGTTGCCGAACAGAAGGGGGAAAAAGATGAGATCCTCTCCGAACTGCCGGACGTTAATTATTCCCGGCTCTGGCGCATTGCCAATTTAGCCAATAAACAAGAAACCCGCTTACTGTCCGATTTTAATCCCGATAAGTTCGACTGCGATGATCGGAATAATTGCCAGCATACCTGGCTCACCGATGGACGCTCTGTTCTTTGGGCAGGCAAAGTCTTGAAAAATCCATCCGGTGAACCTAATGTCGATGCCGCCAGTTTTCAGGCATTCGGCGCTTTCGCTGCCGATAAACGCAGCGTCTATTTTGACGGTCAGCGTACCGATGATAATAGCGGCGATAAGCAGGTGGATATGTCAACGCTGGAAGAGACGGACATCTGGAATTTACTGCGTGATAAAAATAGTCTTTGGCATAAGGGGCGCTGGTTGGGAGGCACTGACGGGTTTCAAATCGTGCGGCATGATTCATCCCTGCAATTTGTTGTGCTGACAAATTCGCAGGTGATTGTTAATGGCAAGCCGCTGCCCGCCGATCGCAAAACCTTTCAGATTAAACGTTGGATGCCTGGCGAACGGTTGGTTTATCGCGATAAAAGCGGTGAGCATGACTATGAGCTGGAGGATACCAGCTATCGCTGTGCACCTTTTAATATTGGTCTGAATAACGTGTCCTGGCTCAAACATAAAGCCACTCCAGCGGGCAGTGAGTGTATTTATGAAACGCTGGCGGGAGTTGATCCGGAATATTTTTATCTATTTGTTCGGAATACCGGTTTATATAAGAACCAAATTTATAAAGTCACAACCAACGCCCTGGGCGAAGGGGAGTTGATTAATCTCAAGCCAGAGGATCTCTCCGACTCACTTGAAGCAGGTGGTAGTTGGGGATTAACTAACACGTTTATATCAACAGACGGGCAGCTTTACACTCAACAAGCGACTGGAATTGGGAAAGAGCACGCCCAACAAGGTGAATGGCTGCGTTATAACTTAGGTAAGGGAGGTTGGTCATCGGTGAAGCAACCCCCGAGCGGTCTTAAACCCTTATTTAAATAACCTCTTCACGCTAACAGCTTCAGGATGACGCTATGTTGCCAATTAAACCCTTTTGTCTCGCACTGGCTTTATTTTCAACCTCCTCACTAGCCTGCTCCGGTGTGCCTACTGCTGTGTTTTATTACCAGCCGTGGGGGCAAGGCACAAAATATATCGTTGAAGATAGCGACGGTTACGGACTCTATTTCCCGGATATTCATATACCACAGGTGAAGTTCAAACAACTGCGCCGTGTATCTGACGGCACTGATGATGAATATGATTCTCCTGATGATATCAATAATGATTTTGTGCGGGTGGATGGTGGCGCTTATATCAGAACCAACGGTGGTTGGCGTTTCGACTGGTTGACTGATGGCCGCCATATTTTATGGGCAGGGAAAATAGTTCAGAACCCGTCGGGAACACCGAAAGTCGATGCCGCAACATTCCGCGCATGGGGGCGTTTTGCTGCCGATAAAGACAGCCTCTATTTTGATGGCGAACGCACGGATGATAATCACGGCGAAAAGCAGGTCGATATGGATTCGCTGCAACAGGTGGGAGGGAGGATGAATTCAATTGATTCCGCGGATGTGCTGAAAGATCGTCGCAATCTTTACTTTCAGGGGCGCTGGTTAGGTAGTGCGCAAGGGTATTCTATTCTTGACATTAAACCCTGGACACGTCGTCCCATTATTTATTCACCTAATAGCTGCGAAAGCAAAAGTAATCCGGGACCCTGGGATACAATCTGGCGGACTAAATCGCAGGTCTTTGTGAATGGAGATGCTATCAACGCCGATCCGGATACCTTTCATATTGTGCGCTGGATAGCCGGTTCACTGCTGATTTATCGCGATAAAGACGGGGAGAAACGTTATTCATTCGGTAAAAATTGCCGGAGTACGTTTGACCTGCAGCGGGATAAAGTAACATGGTTGACGCGTGATGCTTCCCGGCGTGCCAATGACTGCCGGGTTGCGACTATTCCTGATGTTGATCCGGAATATTTTCGCCCGCTGACGGAGAATGTGGCGCAATATAAAGATTCGCTCTATCTGGTGAAATATATATCTGCGGTCGAAAAAACGCTGTCGGTCATACATTTACCAGGCCCACAACAAGAATTACAGGAAGGTGCTAATGTTGTAGGGAACAAAGTTTATTTCATTGCGAGCGATGGTGTGACTATTTTTGATATCAATGGGCAATGGCAGTGGTATAAAAGCTCCGATGGCACACCATTAAATTATTTAGCACATGACGATCGCTATACGTATTTTATTAATGGAGACACGGTTGAGCATTTTGAACTGAAAGGCCAATGGACCTGGTTTAAAGACGCTAATGGTCAATTATCAGATACCTTTGCTCATGATGACCATTATATTTATTACGTAGGCGATGGGCTGGTTCGTGATGCGAAGCGGCGTAATGAGACTCGACAACTCAATGCGGCGCATCTTGATAAAAATGGCAGTCTGCTTACCGTTGAAGGCAGGTACACCAGTTACAACAATGAATTACTTCCATTGAATGACTGAGTCACTTAATAATCAACGATCCTGCTCATGTCAGGATCGTTGATCGAACAAATCACTCACCCGCCAGCGCGCGCGGGAACAGTACATTGTTTTCCAGACTGATGTGCTCCATCAGGTCATCAATCAGTTCATTAATGCCGTTATACATCGCTTTCCAGGTGGTGCAGGCTTCTGGCGGCGGTGTGACATTATTGGTGGTGTGTTTAATCACTTCCAGCAGTTCGCCCGCTTCATCGTGCTCGCTTTCCATTACGCTGATTGGCCCCATTGCCTGGCTGCCCATGCCTTGTTTGATCATCGGGAAGAGGATCTGCTCTTCTTTCATCATGTGGCTGGAAAGCTCTTCATGCAGCATAGTCAGATATTTTGTCAGCCCTTTTGGAACGCTCGGTTTGTCGGCGTGAACGCGCTCTACTTTGGTAGCTTGCAGGATCAGCTCCGGCAGTTGCTCGCGGTGACGATCGTGGTAGCGCACGATGATATGATCGATGATTTCCGCCAGCGGCGCGCTACGCCAGTCTTTCTCAATCGGTTGTTCAGCAAGCTTTGCCAGCTCGGCCTCAATGACGTCAACATCCAGCTCTTTACGTGCCGCAGCACGAGCCAGCGTCTGCTTACCGCCACAGCAGTAATCCATATCATATTTACGAAACAGAGCCGAAGCGCGAGGAATAGAGAGCGCCAGTTCACCTAAAGGTTGGTCGCGATAAGCCATAGCTGATACCTCATTCTTAATAATATAAGATGCATTTTAAATGCATCTTTAAGGCAAAAGCTATAACCCTTACGTAGCAGAGGCTTATTTAACTTACTGCCAGCATGTCAACTTTCTGAGACAGATTCAGTTAAAGGCTTTTCCGGTTTTGCTCTGACCGCAATAACCACGCCAACCACTAACAGCGCGATACCGCTCAACGTCATCAGCGGTGGCATTTGCTGGCGGAGTAAAAAGGTGTACAGCAAACCTGCCAGCGTTTCGAAAACAATCAGCGGCCCGAGAATCACTGTCGGTAATCGCTGGCTGGCGACGTTCCAGCAGAGTGCACCGACCCATGAGCAAAGTACGGCAATGGCAATCATCAGACTAATAAACACCAGCGGACGGGGGCCAAAGGGTAGGGAGAAGTCCGGCGTTTGGGTATTCAGCCAGTAACAAGCGACGAGATAGCCGATGAGAGAAACCGGCAGCGTGACCAGCGCCTGCGCCGTCGCCCACATCATTGGATGTTTGTCGGGATTTTCCCGCAGCCAGCGGGCGTTGCGCAGGGCATACCACGCCCAGCAGACCACGGAAACTAACGCCAGCACGATGCCAGAGGTATAACGTGCCCAGTCAAAATCGGGGAGTCCGTGGTTTAACTCAGCAATATTCACACACGCCAGGCCGATGCCAATACAAACCAGCGCCGGGGCGAGTTTTCCCCACGCGAGTTTGCCGTCGCGCTGGCTATAAAGCAGATTGGCGAAGACAGGAATAACTACCGGCAGAGTTCCGATAATCATCGTGGAAACAGGCGCGCCGGTACGTTGAATGGCACTGGCGAGACAGAAGTAATAGATGAGGTTGCCCATCATGGTGAGCATTAGTGCGGTAAGCCAGTCGCGACGCGCCAACTGACGCAGACGCACGCGTCCCAGCCAGGCAATGGGCAGCGCAATTAACCCTAACGCCAGATAACGCCCCATCGACTGCAACATCGCCGGGTATTCTGGCACGATCAACGGCCCGACAAAAATAAGCCCCCACATCAACCCTGCTAACAGGGCGTACAGCACGCCGCTAATCATTACTGGCATCCATTGGTCTGTCAGAAGAAAGTTCAGGAAGCAGACGTGATTGCTCCCGGCATCCCGTCATTATCAGAGAGGATGCGGGAGGATGCCACTTTAATTAACTAGTTATTAACATTAAAAAGATGGCTTACGCTTTCGGCTAGCGTTGTCGTTGGGCGGCCAATTAATTTGCTAAGCGTTTTGCTGTCATCAAACAGACCGCCTTTCGATGCGCCAACGTCAGAATCCGCCAGCATATCCGCCAGTCCGCCAGGCAGTCCGACGCTTTTCAGTGCCGCGGCGAAATCGGCTTCGCTCAGGTTTTGATAGGTAACCTGTTTGCCGCTCTGTTTGGTCAGCTCTGCCGCTAACTGTGTCAACGTCCAGGCACTATCGCCTGCCAGTTCATAAATTTTGCCTTCGTGGCCTGTTTCGCTCATTACGCGCGCCGCAGCCGCCGCATAATCTGCACGCGTCGCCGAGGCAATTTTGCCCTCGCCCGCCGCGCCAATAAATACGCCATGCTCCAGTGCTGCCGGGGCGCTGGCGAGGTAGTTTTCGGTGTACCAGCCGTTACGCAGCAGGGTATAAGCGATGCCAGAATCAGCCAGCATTTTCTCCGTCTCGATGTGCTCATCGGCGAGGCCGAGCGGTGAGGTATCTGCATGTAGCAGGCTGGTATAAGCGATAAATTTCACGCCAGTCGCCTTTGCGGCATTAATAACATTACGATGCTGCGGGGCACGTTGACCCACTTCGCTGGAAGAGATCAGCAGCAGTTTTTTCACTCCCTGAAGTGCAGATGTCAGTGCGGCTTCATCGCCGTAGTCAGCCTGGCGCACGGTAATGCCTTGTGCTGTCAGAGCCTGTGCTTTTGCCGGATTACGAACGATAGCCACTATTTGGCTGGCAGAAACCGATTTCATCAAGGATTCAATAATATAGTGACCAAGTTGGCCAGTTGCGCCAGTAATAGCGATCATGGGAAGTCTCCATCTGTTTGTCTTGTGTTTAAATACGCTAACACCTAAACTTACTTTTAGTAAGTACGTACAAAAAGGTAAGTATGAGATGAGTCAGGTTAGCCTGTCGCAACAACTGAAAGAGGGAAATCTCTTTGCTGAACAGTGCCCTTCGCGCGAGGTGTTGAAACACGTCACCAGCCGTTGGGGGGTATTGATTCTGGTGGCGCTACGCGAAGGTACTCATCGCTTTAGCGACCTGCGGCGCAAAATCGGCGGGGTGAGTGAAAAGATGCTTGCGCAGTCGTTACAGGCGTTAGAGCAGGATGGTTTTCTTAACCGTATCGCGTATCCGGTGGTGCCGCCGCATGTGGAATATAGCCTCACGCCGCTGGGCGAGCAGGTGAGCGAAAAGGTTGCTGCACTGGCGGACTGGATTGAGTTGAATTTGCCCGAGGTGTTGGCGGTGCGGGATGAACGTGCGGCATAACAGCCGGATGCGCTGCGCTTCTACGGCCTACGGTTCATAGCTTGTAGGGCGGATAAGATGCGCCAGCATCGCATCCGCCAGGAAGAGCCGGATGAGCTGCGCTTATCCGGTCTACGGTTCATGGCTTGTAGGGCGGATAAGATGCGCCAGCATCGCATCCGACAATAAATGCCGGATGCGGTTGATGATTTGTAGGCCGAAAATGAAGTGTTTTACTTACTCAAATCCACCTGATAAATCGCAAAGCCGATATCATCGGTCGCGACTTTATTCATCGGATACTGCCCTTTCTCTTTAATAAATGCTGCGGCTTTATCTGACGGGGATGTTTCGAAACGGATATCCAGTTTCTTATCGCCAGCAATCGGCGCTAGACGCCAGTTGTTATCTGCCGCCGGGTGGATTTCTCCCGCACGTTTAGACTCTTCAGCAATCCACGCTGCCAGTACCGAACGGTTCTCATCCGGTGAAGTAAAGGCAATATGGCTATCACCTGTTCCGGCAAATTTGCCGCCGTAAGCGCGATAGTTATTGGTGGCAACGAGGAACATGGCGTTCGGATCAATGGGTTTACCGTTAAAGGTCAGGTTCTTAATCCGCTCTGCATTGGCATTAACCACCTGACATTCGCCGTCATAGCGGGCGGGCTGGGTAACATCAATCTGATAATTCACGCCATCAATCACATCAAAGTTATAGGTACGGAAACCATCCCAGTTGATGAGTGACTGTGGTTGAGTGCTGTTGGGGCCTATCTGATTAAACTGCCCGGCGGAGCACTCCAGCCACTCTTTCACCTCTTTACCGCTGGCTTTCACCACGATAAGCGTATTGGGATAGAGATAGAGATCGGCGGCATTACGGAAGGTCAACTGGCCTTTTTCCACTTCGACATAACTGGCAGGGTCGTTCTTACGCCCACCGACTTTAAACGGCGCGGCAGCAGAGAGCACCGGCAGTTTTGCCAGGTCCGGATCGCCCTGAATGTAATGTTCGACATACGCTTTTTGCGCGTTGTTCACTACCTGCACGGTCGGATCATCCTGCACCAGCGCCAGATAGCTATACATGTTGTCGGCAGATTTACCGATCGGTTTGCTGACAAACTGGCGTGTGGCGTCGTGATCGGCTTTGAGCGTATCGACCAGTTTACTGTCTTCCGCCGCGAGGGATTTTTTATTGGCGATATCGTAGATTGGGCGAGCCTTCGCTTTCGCCTGCGTCACCTGCCATTTCCCGCTGTCATTATTGAGTTGCAGATCGACCACGCCCAGATGATCGCCCCACATGCCAGGCATTACCGCCGGAACGCCGTTCAGCGTACCTTTGGCAATATCCGCGCCTTTAATATCGGCAAAATCTTTACTCGGGAAGACGGCGTGAGCATGGCCAAACATAATGGCGTCAACGCCCGGAATTTCACTGAGATAATAAACTGAGTTTTCCGCCATCACTTTACACGGATCGGCAGACAAACCAGAATGCGCCAGGACGACAACAACATCGGCCCCTTTCTCGCGCATTTCTGGTACGAACTTGCGCACCGTTTCAGTAATATCGTTAACGGTGACTTTGCCGGATAAATTGGCTTTATCCCAGCTCATAATCTGCGGTGGCACGACGCCAATGTAGCCAATTTTCAGCGTCTGTTTTTTCCCGTCTTTATCGACCACTTCGGTGTCTTTAATTAAATACGGCGTAAACATCGGCTGTTTGGTCTTAGCGTCAATGACGTTGGCGTTTATATAAGGGAATTTCGCCCCTGCCAGCGCATTTTTCAGGTAATCCAGACCGTAGTTAAATTCATGATTGCCGAGTGTGCCGACCGTATAATCCAGCGTATTCAGCGCCTTATAAACCGGATGAACATCACCTGCTTTTAATCCTTTCGCCGACATGTAATCTGCCAGCGGACTCCCCTGAATCAAATCGCCGTTATCGACCAGCACGCTGTTTTTCACTTCATTACGCGCGCCATTAATCAGACTCGCAGTACGAACCAGTCCGAATTTTTCTGTGGCGGAGTCTTTGTAATAATCGAAATCCATCATATTGCTATGCAAATCAGAGGTTTCCATTATGCGGAGATCGACTGTTGCCGCATTCACACTGGCGGCAATCAGCGTAGCAAGGAGCGTTGCACTAAACTTAACCATCTGGGCATCCTTTTATGAATGAGTAGATGAAACGTCTTTCATACAGAGCGTTGAAGGATGCCATAAATAATAAATCAGGAAACGATGACGCCATCACAGTTGGCGGATTCTTTAACGATAGGGTATAAGTAAAACAACGAGTTAACACCACTGAAACAAAAGAGGTGGAGAATGTTAGAACAAGTATGTCAACTCGCACGGATTGCGGGCGATGCCATTATGCAGGTCTACGACGGGACGAAACCGATGGACGTCGTCAGCAAAGCGGATAACTCACCGGTGACAGCGGCGGACATTGCCGCGCATACCGTAATCATGGACGGTTTACGTACGCTGACGCCGGATATTCCGGTTCTGTCTGAAGAAGATCCTCCCGGCTGGGAAGTCCGTCAGCACTGGCAGCGTTACTGGCTGGTGGACCCGCTGGATGGCACTAAAGAGTTTATTAAACGTAACGGCGAATTCACCGTTAATATTGCGCTCATCGACCACGGAAAACCGATTTTAGGTGTGGTGTATGCGCCAGTAATGAACGTAATGTACAGTGCGGCAGAAGGCAAAGCCTGGAAAGAAGAGTGCGGCGTGCGCAAGCAGATTCAGGTACGCGATGCGCGGCCGCCGCTGGTGGTCATTAGCCGATCCCATGCGGATGCAGAGCTGAAAGAGTATCTGCAACAGCTTGGCGAACATCAGACGACGTCCATTGGCTCTTCGCTGAAATTCTGTCTGGTGGCGGAAGGGCAGGCGCAGCTCTACCCACGTTTCGGACCAACCAATATTTGGGACACTGCCGCCGGCCACGCTGTTGCTGCTGCAGCCGGAGCGCACGTACACGATTGGCAGGGTAAACCGCTGGATTATACCCCGCGTGAATCGTTCCTGAACCCAGGATTCAGAGTTTCTATTTATTGAGCAACTTATGCAGCAGGTCCATCACTTGCTGCACCTCTTCCTGGGTGAGCGCTCCGTCCTTCGCCCATTGCACACGGCCGTCTTTATCGAGCACGGCAATGGCAGAACTCTCTTCATCCAACTGCCAGGCGCCGCGCGCGACGCCGTTGCTATCGACAATAAACTGCGACCACGGATAAAGCTTTTTATTACTTTCCAGACTGCTGCGCACAAACATGCCGGAACCCGGAATTGCGTCATCTGTGTTGACAATGGTGGTGGTCTGGTAGCGATCGTGCGGCAACTTCGCCGATTTAATCGCTTCTATCAGCGTCGCGTTTTTCTCTTTGGCTGACGTACGACCAGCTATATGTTGTAGCACTCGCACTTTTCCCGCTAACTGCGCGCTGTTCCAGGTTTTGTAGCTAAACTGATCTTTATCAAGCACCAACTCGCCACGATCGGTAATGCCAATCGGCGGTACTCGCTGGCCGGTTTCGAACTGATGTGCGGAGGCCATCATCGGCAGCAGCAGGCAGGTGAGGGCCAGAATCTTGCGTAGAGTCATGGTGTTTCCTTCTTATGATATGCAGGTGATCCGACCACTTGGGTCTGACTTTTAATCATATGTGCTATTTATCGAAAATCCCGCAAGTGTGATGCCAGTTTGCGGACAAGCGCACAAATCATATGAAAAATGAATGCTTATACTAAAGATTCTGATTAGGCGAAAAGATAATTCTGAATAATTGTAACGTTACGGTAAAAAAAATCATACAGGCTGGAAACATTACCGCAGTAGTCTATAGTCATTAGGCATTAAAATTTGCGCCTCATAATAGTTGGACCGATTGTGGTACCGCAAAGGCGTAATACTCAGCAGGAGACAACAATGAAAATTTTCCAACGGTACAACCCACTGCAAGTGGCGAAGTACGTGAAGATCCTGTTTCGTGGACGGTTATACATCAAGGATGTTGGCGCTTTTGAATTTGATAAGGGTAAAATTCTTATCCCAAAAGTGAAGGATAAACTGCATTTATCAGTGATGTCCGAAGTAAACCGTCAGGTTATGCGTCTGCAAACAGAGATGGCTTAACCAAAGAGCTATGCAGTAATAAGACGGCTCCTGATTCAGGAGCCGTTGATGTTTCTGAGGTTATGCGACGTTTTCTTCTTTATCTTTGTCTTTATCTTTAGCGTCAGTCAGTTTTGGCGAAAGGACGGTGGCTTTGCTGTCGATCCGCGTTACCAGCAGCTGGTCGATGCGGTAGTTATCGATATCCACCACTTCAAATTTGTAGCCGGCGAATTTCACCGAATCAGTGCGTTTGGGGATCTTACGCAGCATAAACATCATAAAGCCGCCAATGGTTTCGTAATTGCCTGACTGCGGGAACTCGTCAATATCCAGTACACGCATCACGTCATCAATCGGTGTTCCACCATCGATTAGCCATGAGTTCTCATCACGCGCCACAATCTGCTCTTCCAGACCCTGACCAACCAGATCGCCCATCAGTGTGGTCATCACGTCGTTGAGGGTGATTATCCCCACAACCAGCGCGTATTCATTCATGATTACTGCAAAGTCTTCGCCCGCAGTTTTAAAACTTTCCAGCGCCTCAGAAAGGGTCAGCGTGTCTGGCACGATCAGCGTGTTGCGAATTTGTACGCCACTGTTCAGCGCCAGGCTTTGATTGGCCAGCACGCGGTTAAGCAGATCTTTCGAATCCACATAGCCGATGATGTGGTCGATATCTTCAGTACAGACGAGGAATTTTGAGTGCGGATGTTCCGCCACTTTATTCTTCAGACTTTGCTCGTCTTCGTGGAGATCGAACCAGATGACGTTCTCACGCGGAGTCATAGACGACGGGACAGTACGGGATTCAAGCTCGAACACGTTTTCAATCAGTTCATGCTCTTGTTTACGTAATACCCCCGCCAGCGCCCCCGCTTCTACTACCGCGTAAATATCATCGGAAGTGATGTCATCCTTGCGCACCATCGGCAGTTTAAAGATACGGAAGATCATGTTCGCCAGGCCGTTGAAGAACCACACCAGCGGGGTGCAGACGTACAGGCAGAAGCGCATCGGGTTGATGATACGCAAAGCCACAGCTTCTGGCGCAATCATACCGATGCGTTTCGGGGTTAAATCCGCAAACAGGATAAACATGCCAGTCACTAACGAGAAAGAGAGAATAAAGCTCAGTTGCTCAGAGAGCTCTGCCGACATATAGCGGGAGAACAGGCTGTTAAAAGCCGGGGAGAACGCTGCATCACCGACGATACCGCCGAGAATCGCCACTGCGTTCAGACCGATTTGTACCACGGTAAAGAACATGCCGGGATTTTCCTGCATATTCATAACGCGTTGGGCATTTATATTGCCTTCATCAGCCAGCAGTTTAAGTTTGATTTTGCGTGAGGCGGCAAGCGAGATCTCGGACATCGAGAAGAACGCACTTACGGCGATCAAGCAGAGTATGACTAAAATACTGTTTAACATATCTTATCTAACCGTTCAGGTCAGATCCTCGGAAGGGGAAGTTGATTAATTTGTGTGAAATACACATTGAAAGCCGATTCGAAGAGAGTGAACCGGCATTTTCAGAGGCTAGTATAGCGTAAGGTACTGTAAAGTCGCCAGAGGGTTAAATTTTTGTCTCATTTCACTTTGGGGCCACCTTTTAATACTACACTTCAGGCGGCAGACAAACGCCTATTCCACCAATTCCGCAATAGCCATAAGGGTTTTTATGTAGATACTGTTGGTGGTCATCTTCGGCATAATAGAACGGTGTGGCGTTAGCAATCTCGGTGGTTATCTGGCGATTGTCATCGGCGGTGAGCATTGCGGCCTGAAAACGTTCCAGACTGGCGCGGGCGGCGGCATCCTGTTCTGGTGTCAGCGGGTAAATCGCGGAACGGTACTGCGTGCCGTGATCATTACCTTGACGCATCCCTTGTGCAGGATCGTGGTTTTCCCAGAAAACCTGCAACAGTTGTTCATAGCTGATTACCGACGGATCGTAAACCACTCGCACCGCTTCGGCGTGGCCGGTCTCACCGGAACACACTTCCCGATAAGTCGGGTTTGGCGTGTAACCGCCAGTGTAGCCTGCGGCAGTACTGTAAACACCGGGAAGTTGCCAGAAAAGGCGTTCAACGCCCCAGAAACAGCCCATCGCAAAAATGGCGATCTCCATTCCGTCAGGCACATTTGTCATTGAGTGACCGTTGACCGCATGCAGCGTAGCTACGGGCATCGGGGTATTCCGTCCAGGAAGGGCATCGGTGGGGGAAACCAGATGCTTTTTATCAAATAAACTCATGGTGTCGTTCTCCCGAAAGTCGGTCATAGGGGTTTAGGTTGTAACAAGGGACGTATTTGCACACAATAACCCCCGTGAATGGGTCTAAAGTAAAACATAAGTAATATTTTGGGTTTAGTCTGCTTTTTAATCCATATTGCTGGATTATTGTTAAGCCGTTTAACGGAGTTCCAGGGGCAGGAATAAAGGATATTCAGGAGAAAATGTGCGCTATATCCGACAGTTATGCTGTGTAAGCTTACTCTGCTTTAGTGGTTCTGCCATCGCCGCGAATGTCCGTCTACAGGTGGAAGGGTTATCGGGACAGCTGGAAAAAAACGTTCGTGCACAGCTTTCTACGATTCAAAGTGATGAAGTGACGCCAGACCGGCGCTTTCGCGCACGTGTTGATGATGCCATTCGGGAAGGTCTAAAAGCACTGGGCTATTACCAGCCAACAATTGAATTTGATCTCCAGCCACCGCCAAAGAAAGGACGGCAGGTGCTGGTTGCTAAAGTTACACCGGGTGTACCCGTGTTGATTGGCGGCACCGATGTAGTCTTGCGCGGCGGTGCGCGAACCGATAAAGACTATTTGAAGTTGCTGGATACTCGCCCGGCTATAGGTACGGTGCTAAACCAGGGCGATTATGAAAATTTCAAAAAGTCCTTAACCAGTATTGCGCTGCGTAAAGGCTATTTCGATAGCGAATTTACCAAAGCTCAGTTAGGCATAGCGCTTGGCCTGCATAAAGCTTACTGGGATATTGATTACAACAGTGGCGAACGTTACCGCTTTGGGCATGTCACTTTTGAAGGTTCGCAAATTCGCGACGAGTACCTGCAAAACCTGGTACCGTTCAAAGAAGGCGATGAATACGAGTCAAAAGATCTGGCGGAACTGAACCGTCGCCTTTCCGCGACTGGCTGGTTTAATTCGGTGGTAGTGGCACCGCAATTTGATAAAGCGCGCGAAACGAAAGTATTACCATTGACGGGCGTGGTTTCGCCGCGAACAGAAAACACCATCGAAACTGGGGTCGGTTACTCTACGGACGTGGGACCGCGCGTGAAAGCGACGTGGAAAAAGCCGTGGATGAACTCATACGGTCACAGTCTGACTACCAGTACCAGTATTTCCGCGCCGGAACAGACCCTCGACTTCAGCTATAAAATGCCGCTGCTGAAGAATCCACTGGAACAATATTATTTGGTGCAGGGCGGTTTTAAGCGTACTGACCTGAATGACACCGAATCCGATTCCACTACGCTGGTGGCTTCTCGCTACTGGGATCTCTCCAGCGGCTGGCAGCGCGCCATTAACCTACGCTGGAGTCTCGACCACTTTACTCAGGGTGAAATTACTAACACCACAATGCTGTTTTATCCAGGGGTGATGATTAGCCGGACGCGATCACGCGGCGGCCTGATGCCGACCTGGGGCGACTCGCAACGCTACTCTATCGACTATTCCAACACAGCCTGGGGATCGGATGTCGATTTCTCCGTTTTCCAGGCACAGAACGTCTGGATCCGCACACTGTACGATCGCCATCGCTTTGTTACGCGCGGCACGTTGGGCTGGATTGAAACCGGTGACTTCGACAAAGTACCGCCGGATCTGCGTTTCTTCGCCGGGGGCGACCGCAGTATTCGCGGCTATAAATACAAATCTATTGCGCCGAAATATGACAATGGTGACCTGAAAGGGGCATCAAAGCTAATTACCGGATCACTGGAGTACCAGTACAACGTGACCGGAAAATGGTGGGGCGCGGTGTTTGTCGATAGCGGTGAAGCGGTGAGTGATATCCGCCGCAGCGACTTCAAAACCGGCACCGGGGTTGGCGTTCGCTGGGAATCGCCGGTCGGGCCGATCAAGCTCGATTTCGCCGTACCGGTCGCGGATAAAGACGAGCACGGGTTACAGTTTTACATCGGTCTGGGGCCAGAATTATGAGTTTATGGAAAAAAATCAGCCTCGGCGCGGTTATCGTCATCTTACTACTGCTGGGCTCGGTGGCATTTCTGGTTGGCACCACTAGCGGCCTGCATCTGGTATTTAAAGCGGCGGACCGCTGGGTGCCTGGGCTGGACATCGGCAAGGTCACTGGCGGCTGGCGCGACCTTACCCTGTCTGACGTTCGTTATGAGCAGCCAGGCGTGGCGGTAAAAGCGGGCAATCTGCACCTGGCCGTTGGGCTGGATTGTCTGTGGAACAGCAGCGTTTGTGTTAACGATCTGGCGCTGAAAGATATTCAGGTCAACATCGACAGCAAAAAAATGCCTCCTTCTGAGCAGGTTGAAGAAGAGGAAGATAGCGGGCCGCTGGATCTCTCCACGCCGTATCCCATCACCCTGACGCGCGTGGCGCTGGATAACGTCAACATCAAGATTGATGACACTACGGTGTCGGTGATGGACTTCACCTCCGGCCTGAACTGGCAGGAGAAAACCCTGACCCTGAAACCGACGTCGCTGAAAGGCTTGCTGATTGCCTTGCCGAAAGTGGCGGACGTGGCGCAGGAAGAAGTGGTCGAACCGAAAATTGAAAATCCGCAGCCGGAGGAAAAGCCGCTCGGCGAAACGCTGAAAGATCTCTTTTCTCGCCCGGTATTGCCGGAAATGACCGACGTGCATTTGCCGCTTAACCTGAACATTGAAGAGTTTAAAGGCGAGCAACTGCGCGTGACAGGCGACACGGATATCACCGTGAGCACCATGCTGCTGAAAGTGAGCAGCATTGACGGCAATACCAAACTGGACGCGCTGGATATTGACTCTAACCAGGGGATTGTCAATGCCAGCGGTACGGCACAATTGTCCAACAACTGGCCAGTAGATATCACCCTCAACAGCACTTTGAATGTGGAGCCGTTGAAAGGTGAAAAGGTGAAGCTAAAAGTGGGCGGCGCGCTGCGCGAACAGCTGGAGATAGGCGTTAACCTTTCCGGCCCGGTGGATATGGATTTGCGCGCCCAGACGCGGCTGGCGGAAGCTGGATTACCGCTCAACGTGGAAGTGAACAGCAAACAACTTTACTGGCCGTTCACTGGTGAGAAGCAATATCAGGCGGATGACCTGAAACTGAAACTCACCGGCAAAATGACCGATTACACGCTGTCTATGCGTACGGCGGTGAAAGGGCAGGAGATCCCGCCAGCGACCATTACCCTTGATGCGAAAGGGAATGAACAGCAGGTCAATCTCGACAAACTCACCGTTGCGGCGCTGGAAGGAAAAACCGAGCTGAAGGCGCTGCTCGACTGGCAGCAGGCCATTAGTTGGCGCGGCGAATTGACGTTCAACGGCATTAATACGGCGAAAGAGTTCCCGGACTGGCCATCGAAACTCAATGGTTTGATCAAAACGCGCGGTAGCCTGTACGGCGGCACCTGGCAGATGGACGTGCCGGAGTTGAAGCTGACCGGCAACGTCAAACATAACAAAGTGAACGTTGAGGGAACGCTGAAAGGCAACAGTTATATGCAGTGGATGATCCCAGGTCTGCATCTGGAACTGGGGCCAAACAGTGCCGAAGTGAAAGGCGAGCTGGGGGTGAAAGATCTCAATCTTGACGCCACCATCAACGCGCCTGGTCTGGATAACGCGCTGCCAGGACTTGGCGGTACAGCGAAAGGGCTGGTGAAAGTTCGCGGTACGGTGGAAGCGCCGCAGTTGCTGGCGGATATCACCGCGCGCGGCTTGCGCTGGCAGGAACTTTCTGTGTCGCAGGTTCGCGTGGAAGGCGACATCAAATCCACCGATCAGATTGCGGGTAAACTCGACGTGCGCGTTGAGCAAATCTCGCAGCCGGATGTGAATATCAACCTTGTTACTCTGAATGCGAAAGGCAGCGAAAAGCAGCACGAGTTACAACTGAGGATTCAGGGCGAGCCGGTTTCCGGGCAGCTTAATCTGGCAGGTAGCTTTGATCGCAAAGAAGAACGCTGGAAGGGAACACTTAGCAATACGCGCTTCCAGACGCCGGTCGGACCGTGGTCGCTGACGCGTGATATCGCGCTGGACTATCGCAATCAGGAGCAAAAAATCAGCATTGGGCCACACTGCTGGCTTAACCCGAATGCGGAACTGTGCGTGCCGCAAACTATTGATGCCGGGGCTGAAGGGCGTGCGGTTGTGAATCTCAACCGCTTCGACCTGGCAATGCTGAAACCGTTTATGCCGGAAACTACTCAGGCAAGCGGTATCTTCACGGGTAAAGCGGACGTTGCCTGGGACACCACCAAAGAGGGGCTGCCACAGGGCAGTATCACTCTTTCGGGGCGTAACGTGCAGGTGACGCAAACCGTCAACGATGCGGCGCTACCGGTGGCGTTTCAGACGCTGAACCTATCGGCAGAGCTGCGGAATAATCGCGCTGAGCTGGGCTGGACCATCCGTCTGACCAATAACGGCCAGTTTGATGGTCAGGTGCAGGTGACCGATCCACAAGGCCGCCGGAATCTTGGTGGCAACGTCAACATCCGCAATTTTAACCTCGCAATGGTGAACCCCATCTTTACGCGTGGTGAAAAAGCCGCGGGGATGGTGAGTGCTAACCTATGTCTGGGCGGTGATGTGCAAAGCCCGCAGCTGTTTGGTCAGCTACAGGTCACAGGCGTGGATATCGACGGCAACTTTATGCCATTTGATATGCAGCCGAGCCAGCTTGCGGTCAATTTTAACGGTATGCGCTCGACGCTTGCGGGGACCGTGAGGACTCAGCAGGGTGACATCTACCTGAACGGTGATGCTGACTGGAGCCAGATTGAAAACTGGCGGGCGCGGGTAACGGCGAAAGGCAGTAAGGTACGGATCACCGTACCACCGATGGTGCGGATGGATGTGTCGCCTGACATCGTATTCGAAGCGACACCAAGCCTGTTTACCCTTGATGGTCGCGTGGATGTACCGTGGGCGCGCATTGTGGTGCACGATCTGCCGGAAAGTGCGGTGGGTGTCTCAAGCGATGTGGTGATGCTCAACGATAACCTGCAACCGGAGGAGACGAAAACCGCGTCAATTCCGATCAACAGCAACCTGATTGTCCACGTCGGCAATAACGTGCGCATTGATGCCTTTGGCCTGAAGGCGCGACTGACGGGCGATCTCAACGTCGTACAGGACAAACAAGGTCTGGGCCTGAACGGGCAAATTAACATCCCTGAAGGGCGCTTCCATGCATATGGCCAGGATCTGATTGTGCGCAAAGGCGAGCTGCTGTTCTCTGGTCCACCGGATCAACCGTATCTCAATATCGAAGCCATTCGTAACCCGGATGCTACAGAAGATGACGTAATCGCTGGTGTTCGTGTCACCGGGCTGGCGGATGAGCCGAAAGCGGAGATCTTCTCTGACCCGGCGATGTCACAACAGGCTGCATTGTCTTACTTATTGCGTGGACAAGGGCTGGAGAGCGATCAGAGCGACAGCGCGGCGATGACTTCGATGCTGATTGGTCTGGGGGTTGCGCAAAGTGGTCAGATTGTGGGTAAAATCGGCGAGACATTTGGTGTAAGTAATTTAGCGCTCGACACCGAGGGGGTAGGTGATTCTTCCCAGGTAGTGGTCAGCGGCTATGTATTACCAGGCTTACAAGTGAAATACGGCGTGGGGATATTTGACTCTATAGCAACACTCACGTTACGTTATCGCCTGATGCCGAAGCTATATCTGGAAGCCGTGTCTGGTGTAGATCAGGCACTGGATTTGCTCTATCAGTTCGAGTTTTAGCTATGCGAATATTTGTCTACGGCAGTTTACGTCACAAACAAGGCAACAGCCACTGGATGACAAATGCCCAGTTGCTGGGCGATTTCAGTATCGATAACTACCAGTTGTATAGCCTGGGCCACTATCCAGGCGCAGTTCCGGGAAACGGAACGGTACATGGTGAAGTTTATCGTATTGACAACGCCACGCTGGCCGAACTTGATGCCTTGCGCACCAGGGGCGGTGAATACGCGCGCCAGTTGATTCAGACGCCGTACGGGAGTGCATGGATGTACGTTTATCAACGACCCGTCGATGGATTAACGCTGATTGAAAGCGGCGACTGGTTAGACAGGGATCAGTCATAATATAAACACGCCACCTTCGGGTGGCGTTGTTTTTTGCGATGTATCTCGCGATTTTTTTGTAACTTTCACATCTTTTGCTTTTCTCTCCGAGCCGCTTTCCATATCTGCAATCGCATAAAAAACTCTGCTGGCGTTCACAAATGTGCAGGGGTAAAACGGGGGCACGCTTTGAACGGTGAGTATGAGTGAGGTCGGCTAACTTCCAGCAAGTGGCTATGAACAGCAAAATGGTGGTCGAGTTTAGCTTGTTCTTACCGTTCAAGCCTTTCAACTGCTGAAAATAATAATAGTGGAGTAGATAGTTTATAAATTGCGGGCATAAAAAAACCCTTACTAACCGAAGCCCGGCGTTCAGGGTTATTGCGCTATACTCGTCATACTTCAAGTTGCATGTGCTGCGACTGCGTTCATTCACCCCAGTCACTTACTTCTGTAAGCTCCAGAGGATTCACTCACTTGTCGCGTTACTCGGCCTTAGGCCTCGCCCTTTCAGGGCCAACGCAAGCGTTGTTCAAAACGCCGCTGGCGTTTTGTCCTGCAAGTTGAATTATTTAGAGTATCTAAGAACTTATTTATTCTTTGCGCGCTCGAAGGAAGCAACGATTTCAGCTTTAGCGGCTTCAGCGTTTTCCCAACCTTCAACTTTCACCCACTTGCCTTTTTCGAGGTCTTTGTAGTGCTCGAAGAAGTGAGCGATCTGAGCTTTCAGCAGCTCCGGCAGATCGTTAACGTCTTTGATGTGATCGTATTCTTTGCTCAGTTTGCTGTGCGGAACAGCAACCAGTTTCGCATCTTCACCAGCTTCGTCGGTCATTTTCAGAACGCCAACCGGACGGCAACGGATCACAGAACCCGGCTGCAGCGGGTACGGAGTCGGGACCAGAACGTCAACCGGGTCACCGTCCAGAGACAGAGTGTGGTTGATATAGCCGTAGTTGCACGGGTAGAACATCGCGGTGGACATGAAGCGGTCAACGAACAGTGCGCCGCTCTCTTTGTCGATTTCGTATTTGATCGGATCAGCGTTAGCCGGGATTTCGATAACAACGTAGATGTCTTCCGGCAGATCTTTACCCGCAGGGACGTTGAGTAAGCTCATGTCTGTTTCCTTTAGAATATGTGGCAAACAAGTGCCGAGTATTATAGCCAACTCGCGCCGAATGTCTTCGCTTGTTTTCGCTCTCATTTTCCTTTTTCGCCAGTTTTAAGACGGTTCGCAGAGCTGGAAAATCCATAACCGTAGCCGCATTTTTCATAGTGATATGAAAGCGATTACAAACTTGTGATTAACGATGTATTTACTTTTTTGAAGTGTGATGTAACGCAATCTGTTACAGAACCAATTGTCTATAGTTTTTTCGCGAACATCTTTTCACCAATAATAATCACCCCGACGAGGACAACCCTATGTGGAAACGCTTACTTGTAGTCTCTGCAGTCTCGGCAGCCATGTCGTCTATGGCGTTGGCCGCTCCGTTAACCGTAGGATTTTCGCAGGTTGGATCCGAATCCGGCTGGCGCGCAGCAGAAACTAATGTGGCGAAAAGTGAGGCCGAAAAACGCGGTATCACACTGAAAATTGCCGATGGTCAGCAAAAGCAGGAAAACCAGATTAAAGCAGTGCGTTCCTTTGTCGCGCAGGGGGTAGATGCCATCTTTATCGCCCCGGTGGTTGCAACGGGTTGGGAACCTGTTTTGAAAGAAGCAAAGGAAGCCGAAATTCCGGTCTTTTTGCTTGACCGTTCCATCGACGTGAAAGACAAATCTCTCTATATGACCACCGTCACCGCCGACAACATCCTCGAAGGCAAGTTGATTGGTGACTGGCTGGTTAAAGAGGTCAATGGCAAACCGTGTAACGTGGTTGAGTTACAGGGCACCGTTGGGGCCAGCGTCGCCATTGACCGTAAGAAAGGCTTTGCCGAAGCCATTAAGAATGCGCCAAATATCAAAATCATCCGCTCGCAGTCCGGTGACTTCACCCGTAGTAAAGGCAAAGAAGTCATGGAGAGCTTTATCAAAGCAGAAAACAACGGCAAAAACATCTGCATGGTTTACGCCCATAACGACGACATGGTGATTGGCGCAATTCAGGCAATTAAAGAAGCGGGCCTGAAACCGGGCAAAGATATCCTGACAGGCTCTATCGACGGCGTGCCGGACATCTACAAAGCGATGATTGATGGCGAAGCGAACGCCAGCGTTGAACTGACGCCAAACATGGCGGGACCCGCCTTTGACGCGCTGGAGAAATATAAAAAAGACGGCACCATGCCTGAAAAGCTGACGCTGACCAAGTCCACCCTTTACCTGCCTGATACCGCAAAAGAAGAGTTAGAGAAGAAGAAAAACATGGGGTATTGAGACGTATCAGGCATTAATGCCTGATACCGACTCGTAGGCCGGATAAGGCGTTTACGCCGCATCCGGCAGTTGTGCGCTGGTGCCTGATGCGACGCTGGCGCGTCTTATCAGGCCTGGCGGGAGCACGCTTTACTTCGGGGGAAACCATGACGACCGACCAACACCAGGAAATCCTCCGCACCGAAGGATTAAGCAAATTTTTCCCTGGCGTCAAAGCGTTAGATAACGTTGATTTCAGCCTGCGCCGTGGTGAAATCATGGCGCTGCTCGGTGAAAACGGAGCCGGTAAATCAACGTTAATCAAAGCACTTACCGGCGTTTACCATGCCGATCGCGGCACCATCTGGCTGGAAGGTCAGGTTATTTCACCGAAAAACACCGCCCACGCACAGCAGCTCGGCATCGGCACTGTCTATCAGGAAGTTAACTTGCTACCCAATATGTCGGTCGCTGATAATCTATTCATAGGCCGCGAACCTAAGCGTTTCGGCCTGCTACGACGTAAAGAGATGGAAAAGCGCGCCACCGAACTGATGGCATCTTACGGTTTCTCCCTCGACGTGCGGGAACCGCTCAACCGCTTTTCAGTTGCGATGCAGCAAATCGTCGCCATCTGTCGGGCCATCGATCTCTCCGCCAAAGTGCTGATCCTCGATGAACCCACCGCCAGCCTCGACACTCAGGAAGTGGAGTTATTATTTGGCCTGATGCGCCAGTTGCGCGATCGCGGCGTCAGCCTGATCTTTGTCACTCACTTTCTCGATCAGGTCTATCAGGTCAGTGATCGGATCACTGTCTTACGCAACGGCAGCTTTGTTGGTTGTCGGGAAACCCGCGAGCTACCGCAGATCGAACTGGTGAAAATGATGCTGGGGCGTGAGCTGGATACTCATGCGCTACAGCGTGCCGGAAGAACATTGCTTAGTGACAATCCTGTTGCAGCGTTTAAAGATTACGGCAAGAAAGGAACGATCGCGCCGTTTGATCTGGAAGTACGCCCCGGCGAGATCGTCGGTCTGGCAGGCTTGCTGGGATCAGGACGTACCGAAACCGCTGAAGTGATCTTCGGCATCAAACCAGCCGATAGCGGCACGGCGCTGATCAAAGGCAAACAGCAAACCCTGCGATCGCCACATCAGGCTTCGGTACTGGGCATCGGCTTTTGCCCGGAAGACAGGAAAACCGATGGCATCATCGCCGCCGCCTCGGTGCGGGAAAATATCATCCTCGCTCTCCAGGCCCAGCGCGGCTGGCTACGGCCGATTTCCCGTAAAGAACAGCAAGAGATTGCCGAACGCTTTATCCGTCAGCTGGGCATTCGTACTCCTTCCAGCGAACAACCGATTGAATTTCTCTCCGGTGGCAATCAGCAAAAAGTGTTGCTCTCACGCTGGCTGCTGACTCGTCCGCAATTTCTGATCCTCGATGAGCCAACGCGTGGCATTGACGTTGGCGCCCATGCCGAGATCATTCGCCTGATAGAAACGCTGTGCGCTGACGGTCTGGCGCTGCTGGTGATCTCCTCCGAACTGGAAGAACTGGTGGGCTATGCCGATCGGGTGATTATCATGCGCGATCGCAAACAGGTGGCGGAGATCCCGCTGGCAGAGCTTTCCGTTCCGGCGATCATGAACGCCATTGCGGCGTAAGGAGAACAGTGTGATGCCTCAATCTCTCCCTGACACCGCGTCGTCGAAAAAGCGCTTTCGCTGGCCGACGGGGATGCCGCAGTTGGTGGCGCTATTGTTGGTGCTGGTGGTCGATAGCCTGGTGGCCCCGCATTTCTGGCAGGTGGTGCTTCAGGATGGGCGTTTGTTCGGTAGCCCTATCGACATTCTTAATCGCGCCGCTCCGGTTGCGCTACTGGCGATTGGTATGACGCTGGTGATTGCTACGGGTGGGATTGATCTCTCTGTGGGGGCGGTGATGGCTATCGCCGGAGCCACAACGGCTGCGATGACGGTCGCGGGGGTCAGCCTGCCAGTTGTTTTGTTAAGCGCCCTGGGTACCGGCATTCTGGCTGGATTGTGGAACGGCATACTGGTGGCGATCCTCAAAATTCAGCCGTTTGTTGCCACTTTGATCCTGATGGTCGCCGGACGTGGTGTTGCGCAATTGATTACCTCCGGGCAGATCGTCACGTTCAACTCGCCGGATCTCTCATGGTTCGGCAGCGGATCGCTATTGTTCCTGCCAACGCCGGTCATTATCGCTGTGCTGACGCTTCTCTTCTTCTGGCTGTTGACCCGCAAAACGGCGCTGGGGATGTTTATTGAAGCCGTTGGCATCAACATTCGGGCGGCAAAAAATGCCGGAGTCAACACACGAATCATCGTCATGCTCACTTATGTGTTGAGCGGGCTGTGTGCGGCGATCGCGGGCATTATCGTGGCGGCGGATATTCGCGGTGCCGATGCCAACAACGCCGGATTATGGCTGGAGTTGGACGCCATTCTCGCGGTGGTGATTGGCGGTGGATCGCTGATGGGTGGGCGCTTTAACCTGCTGCTCTCGGTGGTGGGGGCGCTGATTATTCAGGGGATGAACACCGGAATTTTACTCTCGGGCTTTCCGCCAGAGATGAACCAGGTGGTGAAAGCGGTGGTGGTGCTTTGCGTGCTGATTGTCCAGTCGCAACGCTTTATCAGTCTGATTAAAGGAGTGCGTAGCCGTGATAAAACGTAACCTGCCGCTTATGATCACCATCGGCGTCTTTGTGCTGGGCTATCTCTACTGTCTGACCCAGTTTCCCGGTTTTGCTTCCACGCGCGTGATCTGCAATATCCTGACCGATAATGCCTTTCTTGGGATCATTGCCGTTGGCATGACCTTTGTGATCCTCTCCGGTGGGATCGATCTCTCTGTCGGTTCGGTGATCGCCTTTACCGGCGTGTTTCTGGCAAAAGTGATTGGCGATTTCGGCCTCTCGCCGCTGCTGGCGTTTCCGCTGGTGCTGGCGATGGGTTGCGCCTTCGGCGCATTTATGGGGCTTCTGATCGACGCCCTGAAGATCCCTGCGTTCATCATTACCCTGGCAGGAATGTTCTTTTTGCGCGGCGTCAGCTATCTCGTTTCGGAAGAGTCGATCCCGATAAATCATCCCATTTATGACACGCTTTCAAGTCTTGCGTGGAAAATCCCCGGTGGTGGTCGCTTAAGCGCGATGGGGCTGCTGATGCTGGCGGTGGTGGTTATCGGCATATTCCTCGCGCATCGTACCCGTTTTGGTAATCAGGTATACGCCATTGGCGGCAACGCGACGTCGGCAAACCTGATGGGGATTTCCACTCGCAGCACCACTATTCGCATTTATATGCTCTCTACCGGACTGGCGACACTGGCAGGAATTGTCTTCTCGATTTATACCCAGGCCGGATATGCGCTGGCGGGCGTAGGTGTGGAACTGGACGCTATCGCGTCGGTGGTGATTGGCGGTACGTTGTTAAGTGGTGGGGTGGGAACGGTGCTGGGAACACTATTTGGTGTGGCGATTCAGGGACTGATCCAGACTTACATAAACTTTGACGGCACGCTGAGCTCATGGTGGACGAAAATCGCCATCGGCATTTTGTTATTCATTTTTATTGCCTTACAGCGTGGGTTAACGGTGTTGTGGGAGAATCGTCAGAGTTCGCCAGTGACAAGAGTCAACATTGCGCAGCGATAAAAACGCCTCTCCGTGTGGAGAGGCGCAGGAGATTACGCGTCCGGGAACTCACGGATAAAGCGTTCGACATCTTCAACCATATGGTCGTTGCCGACGAAGAACGAACGACGCTGGTGCAGGGTTTCCGGGATGATATCCAGAATACGCTCTTTGCCATCGCTCGCTTTACCGCCCGCTTGTTCCGCCAGGAATGCCATCGGGTTGCACTCATACAGCAAACGCAGTTTGCCGTCCGGATGGCTGGCGGTGCTTGGGTAGAGATAAATACCGCCTTTCAGCAGATTACGGTGGAAATCCGCGACCAGCGAGCCGATATAACGTGAGGTATACGGGCGGTTGGTAGATTTATCTTCTTCCTGGCAGAATTTAATGTACTTCTTCACCCCGTTCGGAAACTTAATGTAGTTCCCTTCGTTGATAGAGTAGGTTTTTCCTTTCTCCGGGAAGCGCATCCGTTCCTGGCACAGGCAGAAAACGCCGAGCGAAGGATCGTAAGTAAAGGCGTGAACACCGCATCCGGTGGTGTAAACCAGCATGGTAGAGGAGCCGTATACCACGTAACCTGCAGCAACCTGTTTGTTACCAGGCTGGAGGAAATCTTCTTCCGTTACCGGCGTGCCGACCGGTGTAACGCGGCGGTAAATGGAGAAAATGGTACCGACAGAGACGTTAACATCGATGTTGGACGAGCCATCCAGCGGATCCATCAGCACAACGTATTTTGCGTGTTCACAACCTTCAAAGACGACAATCTCATCTTCTTCTTCGGATGCAATGCCCGCAACAATATCGCGTGCTTTCAGTGCGGCTTTCAGTTTTTCATTAGCGAACAAGTCGAGTTTTTGTTGAACCTCGCCCTGCACGTTCTCAGCACCGCTGGCACCCAGGATATCAACCAGTCCAGCTTTGTTGATATCGCGATGAATAATCTTGGCGCCCAGTTTTATTGCCGATAGCAAAGCAGTGAGCTCACCGGTAGCATGAGAAAACTCGTGCTGCTTTTCGACAATAAATTCACCTAACGTTTTCATAAAACTTTCCCTGCAATGTTTATGGAGTAAAGCGACCGCAATAATCTTAACAAATAATCTCAATGTTGCGCTCAGGTGAATCGCGCCAGCAAATTACGGATTATCCTGAAATGCGTTTCTCTGTTGCCCGACATATGCGTAAAATGAACGGTAGATTAAAAAAGGATAGTGACGTATGCGCATTCATATATTAGGAATTTGTGGCACGTTTATGGGCGGTCTGGCGATTCTGGCGCGCCAGTTGGGCCATGAAGTAACGGGTTCGGACGCCAATGTGTATCCGCCGATGAGCACCTTACTTGAGAAGCAAGGCATTGAACTGATTCAGGGTTATGATGCCAGCCAGCTCGATCCTCAGCCGGATCTGGTGATTATTGGCAACGCCATGACCCGTGGAAATCCGTGTGTGGAAGCGGTACTGGAAAAAAACATTCCATATATGTCAGGTCCGCAGTGGTTGCACGATTTTGTGCTGCGTGACCGCTGGGTGCTGGCCGTTGCCGGTACACACGGTAAAACCACCACCGCGGGAATGGCGACCTGGATTCTGGAACAGTGCGGCTATAAACCAGGTTTTGTGATCGGTGGAGTACCGGGGAACTTTGACGTTTCTGCACGCCTGGGCGAAAGCGACTTCTTTGTTATCGAAGCAGACGAGTATGACTGCGCCTTCTTCGACAAACGCTCTAAGTTTGTTCATTACTGCCCGCGAACGCTGATCCTCAACAACCTTGAGTTCGACCACGCCGATATCTTCGACGACCTGAAAGCGATTCAGAAACAATTCCACCATCTGGTGCGTATTGTTCCTGGTCAGGGGCGTATTATCTGGCCGGAAAACGACATCAACCTGAAACAAACCCTGGCGATGGGCTGCTGGAGTGAACAGGAGCTGGTGGGCGAGCAAGGTCACTGGCAGGCGAAAAAGCTGACCACTGACGCTTCCGAATGGGAAGTCTTGCTGGATGGCGAAAAAGTGGGCGAAGTGAAATGGTCGCTGGTGGGCGAACATAATATGCACAATGGTTTGATGGCGATTGCTGCGGCCCGTCATGTTGGCATCGCACCGGCTGATGCTGCTAACGCGCTGGGATTGTTTATCAATGCCCGTCGCCGCTTGGAACTGCGTGGCGAAGCTAATGGCGTGACGGTGTATGACGATTTTGCCCATCACCCAACGGCAATTCTGGCAACGCTGGCGGCGCTGCGCGGCAAAGTTGGCGGTACGGCGCGTATTATTGCCGTGCTTGAGCCGCGTTCCAACACCATGAAGATGGGCGTCTGCAAAGATGATTTGGCACCGTCATTAGGTCGTGCCGATGAAGTCTTCCTGCTGCAACCGTCACATATTCCGTGGCAGGTAGCTGAAGTGGCAGAAGCATGTATTCAGCCTGCGCACTGGAGTGGAGATGTTGATGCGCTGGCAGAAATGGTGGTGAAAACCGCTCAGCCTGGCGACCATATTCTGGTGATGAGCAACGGCGGTTTTGGTGGGATCCATCAGAAACTGCTGGATGGTCTGGCGAAGAAAGCGGAAGCTGCGCAGTAATCCTGAGACGTTTTATCAGGCCTACAGGGGCAACGTGCTTTTGTAGGCCGGATAAGGCGTTGACGCCGCACCCGGCATTTGAGCATAGCGCCTGATGCGACGCTTGACGCGTCTTATCAGGCCTACAGATCTGACGGTGCACTGCATCCGGCAAACCATACTCACATCAACAACGAAAATTACCCTTCGTTCTCTGCCAGCTCGCGCAGATACTGGAAAATCTGGCGTGCGGATTTCGGCGGCTTATTCCCTTCTTTCTCTTTCTTCGCGTTGCGGATCAGAGCACGCAGTTGCTGACGATCGGCATCTGGCCACAGATTCAATACTTCAGCGATAGCATCATCCCCTTGATCGATCAGACGATCGCGCAGGTTTTCCAGTTTATGGAACAACACCACCTGCTGGTTGTGGCGGTTTTTCAGCTTATCCAGCGCCTGACGGATAGGCTCTACATCGCGTTGGCGCAGCATCTTACCAATGAGCTGCAACTGGCGGCGGCGACCTTCCATCTTAATACGCTGGGCTAACTCAATAGCCGCACGCAGATCCGCATCTAACGGGATCTTATCCAGCGCGTTTTTCCCCAGATCAACAATTTCTGCGCCCAGGCGTTTTAGCTCCTCGGCGTCACGTTTAATTTCACTTTTACTGACCCAGATAATTTCATCGTCTTCGTCTTCGATGTCATCACCGGGAACGTCGTCGAGCCAGTCTTCGGGCTGCTTAGTCATGTCAGGCTCCTTAAAAAAAAGAGGCTAATGTTACCAGTTAAGATGCGCACTGAAAAACGGTTCTCTGTTAGACTTCAGAGAAACTCTCTACATTATGGCACTTGCAATGAAAGTAATCTCTCAAGTTGAAGCGCAGCGCAAGATTCTGGAAGAAGCAGTTTCGACTGCGCTGGAGTTGGCCTCAGGCAAATCGGACGGTGCGGAAGTTGCCGTCAGCAAGACCACCGGCATTAGCGTTAGTACGCGCTATGGTGAAGTGGAGAATGTCGAATTCAATAGTGATGGCGCGCTGGGGATAACCGTTTATCACCAGAACCGCAAAGGTAGCGCATCATCCACCGATTTAAGCCCGCAGGCCATTGCACGCACCGTACAGGCGGCGCTGGATATTGCGCGTTACACTTCGCCAGATCCGTATGCAGGCGTGGCAGATAAAGAACTGCTGGCTTTCGACGCGCCGGATCTTGACTTGTTCCACCCCGCAGAAGTCTCTCCAGACGAAGCCATTGAACTGGCGGCCCGTGCTGAACAGGCGGCATTACAGGCGGATAAACGCATTACCAACACCGAAGGCGGCAGTTTTAACAGCCATTACGGCGTCAAAGTTTTCGGTAATAGCCACGGTATGTTGCAAGGCTACTGCTCAACGCGTCATTCGCTCTCCAGTTGCGTGATTGCCGAAGAAAATGGCGATATGGAGCGTGATTATGCCTACACCATTGGCCGCGCGATGAGCGATCTACAAACGCCAGAGTGGGTCGGGGCCGACTGCGCTCGCCGTACCTTATCGCGTCTGTCACCGCGTAAACTCTCCACCATGAAAGCGCCGGTCATTTTTGCCAATGAAGTGGCAACCGGGCTGTTCGGTCATCTGGTGGGGGCGATTGCTGGTGGTGCGGTCTACCGTAAATCCACCTTCCTACTGGATTCGCTGGGTAAACAAATTCTGCCGGACTGGCTGACCATTGAAGAGCATCCGCATCTGCTGAAAGGGCTGGCATCTACGCCATTCGACAGCGAAGGTGTTCGTACCGAACGTCGCGACATTATTAAAGATGGCATCTTGACTCAGTGGCTGCTGACCAGCTACTCGGCGCGCAAATTGGGGCTGAAAAGCACCGGACACGCGGGCGGTATTCACAACTGGCGCATTGCCGGACAAGGTCTAAGCTTCGAGCAGATGCTCAAAGAGATGGGCACTGGGCTGGTGGTGACGGAATTGATGGGCCAGGGCGTGAGTGCAATTACCGGTGATTATTCCCGTGGTGCGGCGGGCTTCTGGGTAGAAAACGGCGAAATTCAGTATCCGGTTAGCGAAATCACCATCGCAGGTAATTTAAAAGATATGTGGCGCAATATTGTCACCGTCGGTAACGATATTGAAACACGCAGTAATATACAGTGTGGTTCTGTGCTGTTGCCGGAGATGAAAATCGCCGGACAGTAAAAAAACTGGCGCGACCTGCCGCGCTATAAACTAAAAAATTACACAAAATCATTCGCACTGCATCGAGACGGAAAGTGAATGAGGGCCGGGGAGCGTACTCGTAGTACGTGACTCGGGCGAATGAGCTTAGCCGTCGATGAGGCAGTGTGAAGGATGAAGTGTAAATAAAAAAGGAAGTGAGCAATGCGTAAAAGCCTGTTAGCTATTCTTGCAGTCTCCTCGTTGGTATTCAGTTCGGTGTCGTTTGCCGCTGAGCTGGAAGACAATATGGAAACCCTCAACGACAATTTAAAAGTGGTCGAAAAAGCGGATAACGCGGCGCAAGTCAAAGACGCGTTAACCAAAATGCGTGCCGCGGCGCTGGATGCGCAAAAAGCAACGCCGCCGAAGCTGGAAGGAAAATCGCCAGACAGCCCGGAAATGAAAGACTTCCGCCACGGTTTCGACATTCTGGTTGGCCAGATTGACGACGCGCTGAAGCTGGCTAATGAAGGTAAAGTAAAAGAAGCGCAGGCCGCCGCAGAGCAACTGAAAACGACCCGCAATTCATATCACAAGAAGTATCGTTAATTCCTTATTTCCCTGTTGCCTGCACTCAGGTAACAGGGAGCTTATCAACGTAAATGGTGTACCACCTGGTTGCTGCTGCCGCGCCAGATCAGGGAAGGGTCTTTTAAATCCTGCATAAACTTGCCATCAACCAGCACGTTAATCAAATCAACAACCTGCATTTGTGCAGCGTTGAGTTCGTCGAGTTTATAGCCTGTCCACACCCAGATGTCTTTACCCGGACATTCGGCACGGATGCGTTGTACCAGTTTCAGAATATCCGGCACGTTTTGCGGATGCAGTGGGTCGCCGCCGGAGAGGGAAATGCCCTGGCGTTTGATGCGAGTGTCGTTCAGATCGTTGATGATCTGGTCTTCCATTTCTTTGGTAAATGGCTGACCGGAATTTACCCGCCAGGTGCTTTTGTTATAGCAACCGGGGCATTCATGAACACACCCGGAGACAAACAGGGTGCAACGAGTGCCGGGGCCGTTGACGATGTCGACAGGATAGTATTGATGGAAGTTCATATTTCGCCTGGCTTATCAGTCTGCGTGTAGGCCGGATAAGGTTTACGCCGCATCCGGCAATTAACGCCTGATGCGACGCCGTCGCGTCTTATCAGGCCTACAGCCGTTGCTACAGTCTGGAATTTGTAGGCCGGATAAGGCGTTTACGCCACATCCGGCAATCAATGCCTGATGCGACGCTGTCGCGTCTTATCAGGCCTACAGCCGTTGCTACAGTCTGGAATTTGTAGGTCGGATAAGGCGGTTTACGCCACATCCTGCAATCAACGCCGGATGCGACGCTTTCACATCACATCCGGCATTTGCTTAACGCAGCGTGGAGATCAACCGATCTGCCCATTTCCTAAATGTTTAACGCGGCGTTTAACTTCTTCCTGCTTGCCGGCGTTAAACGGACGCGCATCCGGACTACCTAAATATCCGCACACGCGGCGAGTTACCGACACACGGGAGGTGTCATGGTTACCACATTTCGGACAAGTGAAGCCTTTGCTGGTGCACTCAAACTCGCCGGTAAAGCCACATTCGTAGCATTCATCGATCGGTGTGTTGGTGCCGTAATACGGCACATGCTGATAGCTGTAATCCCAGACATCTTCCAGCGCCTTCAGGTTGTGCTGAATGTTTGGATACTCGCCGTAGCAAATGAAGCCACCGTTCGCCAGCGGCGGGTAAGGCGCTTCAAAGTCGATCTTGTCGTACGGGTTCACCTTCTTCTCCACATCAAGGTGGAAACTGTTGGTGTAGTAACCTTTATCGGTCACGCCCGGCACCACGCCAAACTCGGCGGTATCGAGACGGCAGAAGCGGTCGCACAGGTTCTCACTCGGCGTACTGTAGAGACTGAAACCGTAGCCGGTTTCTTCTTTCCACTGATCCACCGCCTGACGCAGACGTTCAACAATCGCGATGCCTTTCGCGCGCAGCTGCTCGTTGTCGTAAACATGCTCGCCGCCGAACAGCGCGTTAATGGTTTCGTGGATGCCGATGTAACCCAGCGAAATAGATGCACGACCGTTTTTGAAGATTTCAGACACGTCGTCGTCTGCATTCAGACGCACGCCACAAGCACCTTCCATATAGAGGATCGGGGCTACGCGCGCTTTCACGCCTTCCAGACGAGCGATACGGGTCATCAGCGCCTTACGTGCCAGCACCAGACGTTCATCCAGCAGCTTCCAGAAGGTGGCTTCATCGCCTTTTGCTTCCAGAGCAATACGCGGCAGGTTCAGGCTGATCACGCCGAGGTTGTTACGACCATCGTGGATCTGCTCACCGTTTTCGTCTTCCCACACGCCGAGGAAGCTGCGGCAGCCCATCGGGGTTTTAAACGAACCGGTGACTTTCACTACCTGATCGTAGTTCAGGATATCCGGATACATGCGCTTGCTCGCGCACTCCAGCGCCAGCTGTTTGATGTCGTAGTTCGGATCGCCCACTTTATGGTTCAGGCCATCGCGAATTGCGAACACCAGTTTCGGGAACACGGCGGTTTTACGGTTTTTACCCAGGCCCGCGATACGGTTACGCAGGATAGATTCCTGAATCAGGCGCGATTCCCAGCTGGTACCCAGACCAAAGCCAAAGGTCACAAACGGCGTCTGACCGTTGGCGGTGTGCAGGGTATTTACTTCATATTCCAGCGACTGGAATGCGTCGTAGCACTCTTTGATGGTACGAGAGTTAGCGTAACCTTCGACGTCAGGAATGCTCCACTCTTCCGCAGTTTTACGGTGCTTGTTGTAGCTGGCGGTGACAAACGGCGCCAGAACTTCGTCGATACGGTTAATGGTGGTGCCACCATAAATATGGCTGGCGACCTGAGCAATAATTTGCGCAGTTACTGCGGTAGCTGTAGAGATCGACTTCGGCGGTTCAATCTCGGCATTCCCCATCTTAAAGCCTTGCGTCAGCATGCCTTTCAGGTCGATCAACATGCAGTTGAACATTGGGAAGAACGGCGAGTAATCGAGATCGTGGTAGTGGATATCACCACGTTCATGTGCCTGCACCACGTCACGCGGCAGCAGGTGCTGACGTGCATAGTGTTTAGCAACAATCCCGGCCAGCAGGTCACGCTGGGTCGGAATGACTTTACTGTCTTTATTCGCGTTTTCATTGAGCAGCGAGGAATTAGTCTGCTCGACCAGACCACGGATCTCCTGGTTCAGACGACCGCGTTTTTCACGTTCAATGTCGCGATCGTGACGGTACTCAATATATGCACGGGCCAGTTGTTTGTACGGGCCAGACATCAGTTGGTTTTCAACAGCGGTCTGGATTTCGTTGATATCTACCTGGTTACGCCCCTGCATTTGCTCGCTGACGATAGCGGCAACAGTGGCACAATAATCTGCATCATCGACTTCCGCTGCTTTAGCTGCACGCAGAATAGCTTCTTTGATGCGCTCTGATTTAAACGGCACTTTGCAGCCGTCTCGTTTCATCACATGCGGTGTCATGATCGCTCCATATTTTTAAGAACAGGTTATCCACAGAAAGTTGGGAAGTGCGCCCCGGTTTATTCAGCTCTTGTTACGGGGATTTACTGCAATCCCAATTCGCTTTATCCACAATTGTGTCGGCTTCGTTGATGTGTATCTTGTTGCAAGTTTAGACGATGGATACAACATATTGGGTTTAGATGCATTTTAAAGTCTATATATAGTGCTTTGCATTAAGGATGTTTGCGTTTTTTTTGATTTAGCTCAAAGTAAAAAGCAGAGAGTACGGATGGCGGGCGCTAGAGCGATGTGTAAATTTTTTGATGATTTTCTGGTTATAAAATCAACAAAAACAATATACTACCCGGTAAGTCCCCGGAAATACTCGCTTTAGCATGGTCTGGAGAAGGATTATCTCTGAAACCACCTGACAGCCTCAAAAGACTGTAATGTCGTGGCACAGAGTTTCTTCAAAGCTATACATCAGAAGCTGTCAGTAGTGTTCTGAACACTCTTTGGATAAATCTGGTAGAAGGTAACTCTCAGGAAAGGGCTGCTGGGATGACGATTTGTTGAGGTTCGCTGCGTCCGGTTACCTGTTCGATCAACTGGCTGGCAGCCTGACGTCCGGCTTCGGCGTAGCCTGGATCAACGGTGACGATCTCCGGATGGAGAAACTTCATTAACGGCGTATTACCGACGCTCGCCAGTTGCAGTGTGTCGATGTGTTGCTCTTGCAGGTACTTACATGCCCCGAGCGCCAGCGTGTCGGTTGCGCACAGCAACGCAGTGGTTTCTGGCGTAATCACTTTTGCCACGTTCTCGTAACCTTGCTTCATGGCCAGGCCGGGCAGGGCGGCGACGGGATGTAGTTTATGTGCTTTGCAAAATGCCAGATAAGCCTCATGACGCCGCTTACCAGTGGTAATGTCGCTGTGCGGTACGCCAAGATAACTGATATTGCGATGCCCCCGATCGTAGAGGCATTGCATCAGAATCTTAATCGCCCCTTCGTCGTCATAACAGACCGAAGCAAAACCTTTTGCGTCATGCGCCAGCAGTACCAGAGATGATTGCCAGTGAGCTAACATTTCTTCCGTTATGCCGGTAAAACCGAACAGCACCACTCCGTCAATATTGCGACGTTTCAGAACGCCTAAATGTTCAGTAACCAGCTGTGGCGAAAACTGGCTTTCCATCATGATCGGATCGTAACCCTGTTCATAGAATGCCGGCAGCATCGTCTGAACGGCGAGATTTTCTGATAACGAATCCAGACGGGTGACGATAATAGCAACCACTTTATCGCTTTGCCCACGCATAGCACGCGCGGATCGGGAAGGGGAAAATCTATGCTGATTCATCACTGCTTCCACGCGCTCGCGCGTGTGCTGACTCACGCCACTTTCGTTATTCAGCACTCGGGAAACCGTGGATTTCCCCACGCCGCTTAAACGAGCAATGTCTTTGATGGTCAGCCGATTTTGCATCCTGTTGTCCCGTAATTTGCGTTTAATTATTTGAGCCTAACTTTACCCACGCATTCAGCAATGGGTAAAGTCTGGTTTATCGTTGGTTTAGTTGCTTGCAGATATTATATCGGCATAAATGCTACGAATATTATTGGATTCTCCTTATTATTTGCGGCGCTTTTTTCACTTACCGGAGGTTATATGGAACCTGATCCCACGCCTCTCCCTCGACGGAGATTAAAACTTTTCCGGTAAGCCTGTCTTTTTACGGCATTACCGGATGTGTAAGGCCGTGACGTTTTAACGTCCCAGCTCATGTTTATTACCTTCAGGTAAGGCTTTGCGACGCCTGAAGATATTTTCTGCACCATGCTTACAGGGTGCGGAGGGACTTCCTATGTTTAAAGAAATTTTTACCCGGCTCATTCGCCATTTACCTTCTCGTCTGGTCCATCGCGATCCGTTGCCTGGTGCGCAACAGACAGCGAATATTCCGATCCCGCCTTCCTTAAACGCGCATTGCCTGAAAATGGCGGTGATGCCAGAAAAGGAATTATGGAAAACCTTCGGCACGCATCCAGAAGGGTTAAATCAGGCGGAAGTGGAATTAGCCCGCGAACAACACGGTGAAAATAAACTACCCGCGCAACAACCGTCGCCGTGGTGGGTACATTTGTGGGTCTGTTATCGCAACCCCTTTAATATTTTGCTCACGATCCTCGGCGGCATTTCTTACGCCACGGAAGATTTATTTGCCGCGGGCGTTATTGCGTTAATGGTAGCTATTTCTACGTTGCTGAACTTTATTCAGGAAGCGCGCTCCACCAAAGCAGCAGATGCCCTGAAAGCGATGGTCAGTAATACTGCGACGGTGCTGCGCGTAATTAACGATAAAGGCGAAAATGGCTGGCTGGAGATCCCGATCGACCAGCTGGTGCCTGGCGATATTATTAAACTGGCGGCGGGAGATATGATCCCGGCAGATTTACGTATTTTGCAGGCGCGGGATCTGTTCGTCGCCCAGGCATCGTTAACCGGTGAGTCTCTGCCCGTGGAAAAAGCCGCAACCACTCGCCAGCCAGAGCACAGCAATCCGCTGGAGTGCGATACCCTGTGTTTTATGGGCACCACCGTGGTGAGCGGTACGGCACAAGCAATGGTGATTGCCACAGGTGCCAACACCTGGTTTGGTCAACTGGCGGGGCGTGTCAGCGAGCAGGAAAGCGAGCCGAATGCCTTTCAGCAAGGGATCAGCCGCGTCAGTATGCTGCTGATTCGCTTTATGCTGGTGATGGCGCCCGTAGTGCTGTTGATCAACGGTTACACCAAAGGCGACTGGTGGGAAGCTGCGCTATTCGCGCTTTCGGTAGCGGTGGGCTTAACGCCGGAAATGTTGCCGATGATTGTCACCTCGACGCTGGCGCGTGGTGCGGTAAAACTGTCGAAACAGAAAGTGATCGTCAAACATCTGGATGCGATTCAGAACTTTGGTGCAATGGATATTCTGTGCACTGATAAAACAGGCACCCTGACGCAAGATAAAATTGTGCTGGAGAATCATACCGATATCTCCGGTAAAACCAGTGAGCGCGTGCTGCATAGCGCGTGGTTGAACAGTCATTACCAGACCGGACTTAAAAACTTGCTTGATACGGCGGTGCTGGAAGGTATAGATGAAAAGTCAGCACGCTCGCTGGCCAGTCGTTGGCAAAAAATTGATGAGATTCCGTTTGATTTTGAGCGTCGCCGGATGTCGGTGGTAGTGGCAGAAAATGCCGAACACCATCAACTGGTGTGCAAAGGCGCATTGCAGGAAATCCTCAATGTGTGTTCTCAGGTACGTCACAATGGCGCGATTGTTCCGCTCGATGACACCATGCTGCGTAAGATTAAGCGGGTAACCGATACGCTGAATCGTCAGGGGCTGCGCGTGGTTGCGGTGGCGACGAAATACCTGCCAGCGCGTGAAGGGGATTACCAGCGGATTGATGAATCTGACCTGATCCTTGAAGGGTATATCGCTTTCCTTGATCCGCCAAAAGAGACAACCGCTCCGGCACTGAAGGCATTAAAAGCGAGTGGAATTACCGTCAAAATCCTTACTGGCGACAGTGAGTTAGTGGCGGCGAAAGTGTGCCATGAAGTGGGACTAGATGCGGGAGAGGTGGTAATTGGTAGTGATATTGAAACGCTAAATGACGATGAACTGGCAAGCCTGGCGCAACGTACCACTCTGTTTGCCCGCCTGACGCCGATGCATAAAGAACGCATCGTGACCTTGCTAAAGCGCGAAGGGCATGTGGTTGGCTTTATGGGCGATGGTATTAATGATGCGCCCGCCTTACGCGCTGCGGATATCGGCATTTCTGTGGACGGTGCGGTAGATATTGCCCGTGAAGCGGCTGATATCATTCTGCTGGAAAAAAGCCTGATGGTACTGGAAGAGGGGGTTATTGAAGGACGCCGAACTTTTGCCAACATGTTGAAATACATCAAAATGACGGCGAGTTCGAACTTCGGTAATGTGTTCAGCGTGCTGGTGGCGAGTGCTTTCTTGCCCTTCCTGCCTATGTTGCCGTTACACTTGCTTATTCAAAACCTGCTGTACGATGTGTCACAGGTGGCGATTCCGTTTGATAACGTTGATGACGAGCAAATTCAAAAGCCGCAGCGTTGGAATCCGGCGGATTTGGGGCGTTTTATGATCTTCTTCGGACCGATCAGTTCGATCTTCGATATTCTGACGTTTTGCCTGATGTGGTGGGTATTTCATGCCAATACGCCGGAAACGCAAACGCTGTTTCAGTCGGGCTGGTTTGTGGTGGGATTACTGTCGCAAACGCTGGTTGTGCATATGATCCGCACCCGCCGTGTGCCGTTTATTCAGAGTTGTGCGTCGTGGCCATTAATGGCGATGACCGCGATCGTGATAGTCGTGGGGATCGCGTTGCCGTTTTCACCGCTGGCGGGTTATCTGCAACTGCAGGCACTGCCGTTAAGTTACTTCCCGTGGCTGATTGCGATTCTGGCAGGGTATATGGTGTTAACGCAGTTGGTTAAAGGGATTTATAGTCGTCGTTACGGCTGGCAGTAAAGAATTAACTGGGCATGGTGGCCCGGATTCAGATTGCAGACAAAGTGAGCTTTGTTCATGCCGGATGCGGCGTAAACGCCTTATCCGGCCTACAAATTCAATAAATTGCAGGAATCACGTAGGCCTGATAAGCGTAGCGCATCAGGCGATTTTGCTTTTGTCATCAGACTTAATCCGGGCATGATAGCCCGGATTTCCATCAAGATTAGCGACGAACAGCGATCGCTTCGATCTCAATCTTCACGTCTTTCGGCAGACGTGCAACTTCAACGCAAGAACGTGCCGGGAAGGTGGCATTGTGCTCGGTGAAGAACGCTTCGTAAGTGGCGTTTACGGTTGCGAAGTCGTTCAGATCTTTCACAAACACGGTGGTTTTAACGATGTCGCCCACTTTCAGGCCAGCGGCTTCCACGATCGCTTTTACGTTATCCAGCGACTGACGCGCCTGTGCAGCGACGTCTGCCGGTACTTCGCCAGTTTTCGGGTTTACCGGGATCTGACCGGAAGTGATGATCATACTGCCCAGATCAACGCCCTGAACATACGGACCGATAGCTGCGGGTGCATTTTCCGTCGCGATAGTTTTGCTCATGATTTCTCCTTTATTACAGCGGTAAAAAGTCTGGCTCATTATAGGGAGCCTGACATTTATTACCAACCGCAATTAATTGGCCAGCACCACATTATGCGAAAACTCTTTTTCACAATATTTGCATTTGAGCGCAATATCATTGGCGCGTTTTCTCACGGCAAAGCTGGAAGAAACCGGTTCTGCATGGCTGATACAGTTGCTGTTCGGGCAGACCAGCACATTATCAATACGTTCCGGCAGACTGGGGCGTGATTTGCCGACCACTTCATAGTTGTCGATACGGTTTACCGTGGCTTGCGGTGCATACAGTGCCAGTTGGTCTACTTGATCTTCACTTAAAAAGGTATTTTCGATTTTGATCAGATCCTTGCGGCCCATCTCGCCGGAAGGTAGGTTCAGACCGATGGTGATGCGCTGATCGGTTTCGGTTAACTTGAACAAGCTCAACAGCTTAAATCCGATCTGGGCGGGGATATGGTCAATTACCGTGCCGCGTTTAATAGCTTCAACCTGCAATTTATTATCGTGTGTCATCTCTATTTCCCCTTACAGTACCAGATCGCGATTCAGAACCAGTGCCAGTAACGCCTGGCGAGCGAAAATCCCATTGCCTGCTTGCTGGAAGTACCAGGCGTGCGGCGTTTTATCGACATCCGTCGCAATTTCATCAATACGCGGCAGCGGATGCAGCACTTTCATATTGGCTTTGGCGTTGTGGAGATCGCTGGCGCGCAGGACAAACTGTGCTTTTACGTTGGCGTATTCGGACGGGTCCAGACGCTCTTTTTGCACGCGAGTCATATACAGAATGTCCACTTCCGCCATCACTTCTTCAATGGAATTATGCAGACTCCAGGCGATCCCTTTTTCATCGAGCATATCCAGAATGTATTGCGGCATTGCCAGCGCGTCCGGCGCGATGAAGTAAAAACGGTTGCCGTCGAACTTTGCCAGCGCCTGAGTCAGGGAGTGAACGGTACGACCATATTTCAGGTCGCCGACCATTGCGACGCGAAGATTGTCGAGACGTCCCTGGGTTTCCTGAATGGTGAACAGATCCAGCAAGGTTTGCGTCGGATGTTGGTTGGAGCCATCACCGGCATTCAGTACTGGTACATTGCCGGAAAATTCGGTTGCCAGGCGTGCCGCACCTTCCTGTGGATGGCGCATCACAATCGCATCGACGTAAGTGCTGATAACCGAGATGGTATCAGCCAGCGTTTCCCCTTTTTTTCCCAGTGAGGTGTTTGCGCTGTCAGAGAATCCCACCACACTAGCGCCCAGGCGGTGCATCGAGGTTTCGAAAGAGAGGCGGGTGCGGGTTGATGCTTCGAAGAAGCAACTGGCAATCACTTTATGTTTCAACAGTTCTGGTTGCGGGTTCGCTTTCAGTTTCGCCGCTGTCGCCAGCACCAGATTAAGGTCATCGCGACTAAGGTCGTTTATGGAAATGATATGTTTTTGATATAGCGGATTAGCCATCTTTTATCTCCTGACGCCTGGGCAAAAAAAAGCCCCTCGATTGAGGGGCTGGGAATAGGTGAACAACGGGAAGAAAAACGGCAGGCCAGCGTCTTTTTTCAGACGCGGTAAGACAAAATGTCGAACACACTGAACCATACATCCTCCCGGCAAATTGTCCGGCATTATACTCAGCCAGAAAGTGGGATCAAGCAATCAATGCAAAAAATTACCCAGGTAAACGATTGTAGTGAATTTATATGCTTTAAAATTGAGTTTTTAACAATATTTTTTTTGTGGCAAGCGGGCAGAAAAACATGCTTTGGCGCAATCGGACGGCAAAAAATGCTGGTATGGCAGTAAGGAATTACGTATAACGAGAGAAATGAAACGTTGTTTTAATTGAGGAATGAAAAAGATGATCATCGGAAATATTCATAATCTCCAGCCGTGGTTGCCAGAAGAGTTACGCCAGGCCATTGAACATATCAAAATGCACGTTACGGCAGAAACGCCAAAAGGTAAGCATGATATCGAAGGCAACCGTCTGTTTTATCTTATCTCTGAAGATATGACTGAGCCGTATGAAGCGCGTCGCGCGGAGTATCATGCCCGCTATCTCGACATCCAGATTGTGTTAAAAGGGCAGGAAGGAATGACTTTTAGCACACAGCCTGCGGGTACGCCGGATACTGACTGGTTAGCTGATAAAGACATCGCCTTTTTGCCTGAAGGTATTGAAGAGAAAACAGTTATCCTTAATGAAGGCGATTTTGTTGTGTTTTATCCGGGTGAAGTGCACAAACCGCTGTGCGCAGTGGGTGAGCCTGCTCAGGTTCGCAAAGCGGTTGTTAAGATGCTGATGGCTTAAGCGAGTACCTGCCGGTGGCGACGTGAAGCCGCCTCCGGTACTGAAATTATTTGGCAAGCGTCGCAACCATTACCGCTTTGATAGTATGCATACGGTTTTCCGCCTGATCAAAAACAATGCTGGCGGGAGATTCGAAAACCTCGTCCGTTACTTCCATCCCACCATGTAGGCCAAATTCTTCAGCCATCTTTTTGCCAAGCGTTGTTTGGTCATCATGAAACGCGGGCAGGCAGTGGAGGAATTTGACCTCCGGGTTACCAGTTAACTGCATCATCTTGCTATTCACCTGATAATCACGCAGCAATGCAATCCGTTCAGCCCATTTCTCTTTTGCTTCACCCATTGATACCCACACATCGGTATAGATAAAGTCAGCACCTTTAACGCCAGTCGCGACATCTTCTGTCAGGGTAATATTCCCGCCATTTTGTTGTGCCAGGGCGCGGCATTCCGTAACCAGCGAAGATTCTGGCCAGCATGCCTGTGGCGCCACCAGACGCAAATCCAGACCGGTCAGCGCGGCCGCTTCCAGCATCGAGTTCCCCATGTTATTGCGGGCATCTCCGGCGTAGACCAGCGTCATCTCATTAAACGCTTTACCCGGTAAATGTTCTTGCATGGTCAGCAGATCTGCCAGCAGTTGCGTGGGGTGGAACTCATTGGTCAGCCCATTCCATACTGGGACGCCAGCGTATTCCGCCAGTGTTTCGACAATCTCCTGACCATAGCCACGATACTGAATACCGTCATACATGCGGCCAAGCACGCGGGCGGTATCTTTAATTGACTCTTTATGGCCAATCTGGCTGCCGCTTGGGCCGAGATAAGTAACGCGAGCGCCCTGGTCATATGCGGCAACTTCGAAAGAGCATCGGGTACGGGTTGAGTCTTTTTCGAAGATGAGCGCGATGTTTTTACCGGTGAGTCTGGCTTCTTCTTTACCGCTTTTTTTATCTGCTTTCAGTTTAGCGGCTAGCTGGAGCAAGGTGTTGAGTTCAGCTGGCGTGAAATCAAGTAATTTCAGGAAATGCTTATGATAAAACCCGGACATAGATCCCTCCTGTGGCTTACGCCATAATGAATTAAAATTCAATTTATATGTATGAATATTCATTTGCAAGCCTAAAGCATAAAACTTTGTCACAAAGGTGGAGGCAATGTCAGTGGTGTGTGACAATAAGAGTATCAGCAGGACATTAAGAGGAATAAGTCATGGCAAACCCGGAACAACTCGAAGAACAGCGTGAAGAAACACGTTTGATTATTGAAGAATTACTGGAAGATGGCAGCGATCCGGACGCGCTGTACACCATCGAACATCACCTTTCCGCAGACGATCTGGAAACCCTGGAAAAAGCAGCGGTTGAAGCGTTTAAACTCGGTTACGAAGTGACCGATCCGGAAGAGCTGGAAGTGGAAGATGGCGATATCGTAATTTGCTGTGACATCGTCAGCGAATGCGCGTTGAATGCCGATCTGATCGATGCCCAGGTTGAGCAATTGATGAACCTGGCAGAGAAATTCGACGTTGAATACGACGGTTGGGGCACTTACTTTGAAGATCCTAACGGCGAAGATGGCGACGATGAAGATTATGTCGACGAAGACGATGACGGTGTTCGCCATTAATTAATTGATTAAAATGCCCGATAGCACACACTAGCGGGCATTTTTTTAGAGTTCGCGCAACATCCGCACTTCACAATCAACATGGCCCGTGCAGCCAAGTGCATAGTCGATATGTTGAAAACCTAAATGTTCATACAAACCAATCGCTTCTTTCAAAAAAGCGGTCGTTTCCAGATAGCAGCGTTTGAAGCCCATTTCTCGTGCCTGCTCCATCGCCATTAAGGCCAGTTTCTTCGCCAGCCCTTTGCCGCGAATGGCGGGAAGAAAATACATTTTCTGCAGTTCGCAAATGTCCGATTCACTACCTGCTAATGGCGCAATCCCGCCGCCGCCCACCACTTCGCCATTGTGCTCAACTACCCAATAGGCATGACCGGGCTGACTATACACTTGATACAATTCGTCGAGATTGGGATCGGCGACGGTATAGCCTTTATCAGCGGTAAGACCGTACTCTGCGGACACCTGGCGGATGACGCTGGCAATAGCAGCATTATCGGCGGCGGTAAGTTTGCGCAAACGGAGCGCGGGCGAAACGACAACATTCATAGCATAGCTCAATTTCAAATGTATGATTTATAGCTCCCTTTAATACCACCCTCGCTTATGTGGTGCAAGAAGAAGATAAATCAGAAAATATTAAGCATATATCGCTTAGATAAAGCGTATTCTAGGTGGTCCAGTATCAATTGACTGGAATTATTATCTATATGAATGGAATTTATTTTAGGGATATAGTTCATGAATGGTGTAAACGTCGGGAAAGATAATCCTCGTCACGCATTTGTTTTTACAGGAAAAGGTGGTGAGTATTTTCTTATTTGTCTTGTGAATTTTTTACTGACAATTATTACTCTGGGAATATATGGGCCGTGGGCATTGATAAAATGCCGTCGTTATATTTATCAACATGTGACACTCAAGGGGCAACCATTTAGTTATAAGGGAACAGGTGGTGCCATTTTTGTTAGCATGTTACTTATTATGATCGTTTATTTTTTCAGTATTTCTTGTTTTGCAGGCCAACACTTTGTTCTTGCTTTTCTCCTGTTTGCTCTCTTGATCTGCGGTATTCCTTGCATGGCAGTGAAGAGTCTGCAGTATCAGGCGAACATGACCTCACTGAATGGTATTCGCTTTGGCTTTAACTGCTCAATGCTTCGTGCATGGTGGGTTATGTTAGGTCTGCCTGTTCTGTTGGCATTAGCTTTTTGGCTCGCACTGTACCTTATTGCGCAAGTGACGACATCGATAGGTGGGTTATTCTTTAACTTAGTGGTCTTAAGTTTGCTTTCCGTCATCGGACTGGGTGTTATCAACGGTATTACCTATAGCAAGTGGATGCCATTACTGGGTAATAACGCGACTTTTGGTGTCCATCAATTTTCCATTAAGGTCAACGTAAAAGAATGCATTAAAGGCTGTATGCTCGCAATATTAACCATGGTTCCTTTCATCATTGTGATTGGTATTATGATTGCGCCAGTATTTCAGCAGTTAATGATGATGACCATGTTGGGTAGGTCTGATGCGGGCAGGGAGCTAGTATTGCAATATTACCCGCAGATTACGGCTTCTTATTTCCTGTATTTTGTCGCGATTCTTGTTTTTGCCAGTTATCTCTATGTCACGTTACGCAATCTGTTTTTGAATAATCTGACACTGGCAAATGGCACTATTCGTTTTCATTCATCTGTTACCGCGATCGGTATGCTTTTGCGCATGTTGGCGGTATTAATGGGGTCCTCAATTACCTGTGGTCTGGCTTATCCCTGGCTGAAAATGTGGATGGTTAGCTGGATTGCTAACAATACCCATGTCCAGGGCGACCTTGATTCGCTGGAGTTAACCAATGATGACAAACCGCAGGATAGCGGTCCGTTAATGTGGATATCTCGCGGTATTATGCCGTATGTTCCGTTTATCTAAATAAAAAGGCCGGAGCATGCTCCGGCCTTCGTTTTCTTCACAGTGTTGATTACAGCGCGGCGATAACTGCCTGCTGTTCAATCAGCTTCGCTTTCGCTTCCGCATAACCTTCCAGCTTTTCACGCTCTTTCGCGATGACCGCTTCCGGTGCGCGCGCTACAAAGCCTTCGTTCGCCAGCTTGTTCTCGATGCGGCTGATTTCACCTTCAATCTTCGCCACTTCTTTCGCCAGACGCGCCAGCTCATCTTCTTTGTTAATGAGGCCTGCCATCGGGATCAGCAGCTCTGCGCCGTCGACGATCTTAGTAACGGAAACCGGGCCTTTGTCATCCGCAGGCAGTACGGTGATGCTTTCCAGACGCGCCAGCGTTTGCAGGAAGCCACGGTTTTCGTTCACGCGACGTTCTGCATCTGCACTGCAACCACGCAGCAGCAGCTCCAGCGGTTTGCCCGGCGCGATGTTCATTTCCGCGCGGATATTACGTACAGCAACGATCGCCTGCTTCAGCCACTCGGTGTCGGCCAGCGCCGCTTCATCGACCTGAGACGCATCGTACTGCGGGAACGGCTGCAGCATGATGGTGTCGGCAGTGATGCCACAAAGCACTTTCACACGCTGCCAGATGGTTTCGGTAATGAACGGAATGATCGGATGCGCGAGGCGCAGCAGACCTTCCAGCACGGTCACCAGCGTATGGCGAGTACCGCGCAGTTCGGCTTCGGTGCCACCGTTCATTACCGGCTTGGTCAGCTCCAGATACCAGTCGCAGAACTGGTTCCAGGTGAATTCATACAGAATCCCTGCGGCAATATCGAAGCGGAAGCTGTCCAGCGCTTCGCGGTACGCTTTGATGGTCTGGTTGAACTCAGCCAGAATCCAGCGGTCCGCCAGTGACAGTGTCATTTCGCCGCCGTTGAAGCCGCAATCCTGACCTTCCGTGTTCATCAGCACAAAGCGGCTGGCGTTCCACAGCTTGTTACAGAAGTTACGGTAGCCTTCCAGACGCTTCATATCCCAGTTGATGTCACGACCGGTAGAAGCCAGCGCCGCCAGGGTGAAGCGCAGCGCGTCAGTACCGTGCGGCTCAATGCCGTTCGGGAACTGCTTCTCGGTGCGCTTACGGATTTTATCCGCCAGCTGTGGCTGCATCATATTGCCGGTACGTTTTTCCAGCAGTTCTGGCAGCGAAATACCGTCAACCATATCCAGCGGGTCGATAACGTTACCCTTGGATTTAGACATCTTCTGGCCTTCGTCATCACGAATCAGACCGGTCATGTAAACGGTGTGGAACGGCACCTGCGGTTTGCCATTTTCATCTTTGATGAAGTGCATGGTCATCATGATCATGCGGGCAATCCAGAAGAAGATGATGTCGAAACCAGACACCATTACGCTGGTTGGGTGGAACTGACGCAGGGCGTCGGTGTTTTCCGGCCAGCCAAGGGTAGAGAATGTCCACAGTGCAGAAGAGAACCAGGTGTCGAGAACGTCTTCGTCCTGACGCAGGGCAACATCAGCACCGAGGTTATTTTCTTTACGCACTTCGTCTTCGTTGCGGCCAACATAAACGTTACCCGCTTCGTCATACCATGCAGGGATACGGTGACCCCACCACAGCTGACGAGAGATACACCAGTCCTGAATATCGCGCATCCAGGAGAAGTACATGTTTTCGTACTGCTTCGGTACGAACTGAATGTCGCCGTTCTCAACCGCTTCAACCGCCGGTTTCGCCAGTACATCGGCACGCACGTACCACTGGTCGGTCAGCATCGGTTCGATAACTACGCCGCCACGGTCGCCGTAAGGAACGGTCAGGTCGTGCGGTTTAATTTCTTCCAGCAGGCCAAGCGCGTCAACCGCAGCAACGATGGCTTTACGCGCAGCAAAACGCTCCAGTTTCTGGAACTCTGCCGGGATCTCGCTGGAATAAACATCAGATTCGTTACCTTTGGTATCGAACACTTGAGCGCTTTCACGGATATCACCGTCAAAGGTCAGGATGTTGATCATCGGCAGGGCGTGACGTTTACCGACTTCATAGTCGTTAAAGTCGTGCGCCGGAGTGATCTTCACGCAGCCGGTGCCTTTTTCCATATCGGCGTGTTCGTCGCCCACGATCGGAATACGACGGTTAACCAGCGGCAGAATGACATATTTGCCAATCAGATCTTTGTAACGCGGGTCTTCCGGGTTAACGGCCACGCCGGTGTCGCCCAGCAAGGTTTCCGGACGGGTAGTCGCAACCACCAGATAATCTTTACCGTCTGCGGTTTTCGCGCCATCAGCCAGCGGATAGCGGATGTGCCACATCGAACCTTTCGATTCGCGGTTTTCTACTTCCAGGTCAGAGATAGCGGTACGCAGTTTCGGGTCCCAGTTTACCAGGCGTTTGCCACGGTAAATCAGGTCTTCTTTATACAGACGGACGAAAACTTCTTTCACCGCATTGGACAGGCCTTCGTCCATGGTGAAGCGTTCACGCTCCCAGTCGACGGAGTTGCCGAGACGGCGCATCTGACGGGTAATGGTGCCGCCGGATTCCGCTTTCCATTCCCAGATTTTGTCGATGAAAGCTTCGCGGCCGTAATCGTGACGGGTTTTACCTTCTTCTGCGGCAATCTTGCGCTCAACGACCATCTGGGTAGCGATCCCGGCGTGGTCAGTACCGACCTGCCACAGGGTGTTTTTGCCCTGCATGCGCTGATAGCGGATCATGGTATCCATGATGGTTTGCTGGAAGGCGTGACCCATATGCAAACTGCCGGTGACGTTCGGCGGCGGGATCATGATGCAGAAACTTTCCTGGCTTTCATCGCCATTAGGCTTAAAGTAGCCCTGCTTTTCCCAGTGCTCGTAAAGCGGCTGTTCGATATCTTGTGGGTTATATGTCTTTTCCATTATTTCCAGGTTGCCGTATTCAGGTTGAAACCAGCCACGCGGTAGGCTTTATAGCGTTCGCGCGCCAGTTGTTTCAGAGAATCTTCATAAGGAACGAAGTCTACCACTTCTGTGAAAGCGGTGGCAAAATCTGCAAAGCTTGTTCGCAGACTAATCAATATATCGCGCGGGCTGCTGCTACGCTTTTGCGGCCAGGCGATCTCCACCGGCGCACCGCCGCGCGGTCCTTCTCCCGCTAAATTATGCGGAACAAAGCTTTCTGCCGGACGTGCCCACAGGGCTTCATCCAGCCGGTAAGCCTGCTTTTCATCTTCACAGGCGATGAGCACGCGCTTACCACTGCGCCAACGTTCTGCGGCAATTTCACACACCAGCTGCTCAACGGCGCTTAAGCCATCGACGGTGGTGTCATTGTCCAGAAGGTAGAACGTTGCGTTTTTCATATATGGGGCTTCTTGTGGTGGATTTAAATATGCATCTGGTAATACACAGCATTGCCTGATGCGACGCTGCCACGTCTTATCAGGCCTACTAGTTCAGTGCTGTGTGTCGGTCGGATAAGGCGTTCACGCCGCATCCGACAATAACAGCGTTGCCTGATGCGACGCTGCCGCGTCTTATCAGGCCTGCGAGTTCAGTGCTGTGTAGGTCGGATAAGGCGTTCACACCGCATCCGACAATAACAGCATTGCCTGATGCGACGCTGCCGCGTCTTATCAGGCCTACGAGTTCAGTGCTGTGTATCGGTCGGATAAGGAGTTCACACCGCATCCGACAATAACAACTTTGCCTGATGCGACGCTGCCACGTCTTATCAGGCCTACGAGTTCAGTGCTGTGTAGGTCGGATAAGGCGTTCACGCCGCATCCGACAATAACAACTTTGCCTGATGCAATTACTCTTCGCCGTTAAACCCGGCGCGATTCAACAGGAACTGTGCCAGCAACGCCACCGGACGACCGGTTGCGCCTTTTGCTTTACCAGAACGCCAGGCTGTTCCTGCAATATCCAGGTGCGCCCAGTTGTACTTGCGGGTAAAGCGCGACAGGAAGCAACCTGCGGTAATTGCCCCGCCAGGACGACCGCCAATGTTCGCCATATCGGCAAAATTGGACTCCAGTTGTTCCTGGTACTCGTCACCCAGCGGTAAACGCCATGCGCGGTCACCGGATTGTTCAGATGCAGCAATCAGCTCATGGGCCAGCGGGTTATGGTTCGCCATCAGACCGGTAATGTGATGACCCAGCGCGATAACGCAAGCACCGGTCAGCGTCGCCACGTCAATCACCGCTTCCGGCTCAAAACGCTCAACGTAAGTTAACACGTCGCACAGTACCAGGCGGCCTTCGGCGTCGGTATTCAGCACTTCTACGGTTTGACCGGACATGGTGGTTAACACATCGCCCGGACGATAGGCACGCCCGCCAGGCATGTTTTCGCAGCCTGCCAGCACGCCGATAACGTTAATCGGCAGTTGCAGTTCCGCGACCATCCTCATCACGCCATAAACCGCCGCCGCACCGCACATATCGTACTTCATCTCATCCATGCCTTCTGAAGGCTTGATGGAGATACCGCCGGAGTCGAAGGTTAAACCTTTACCGACCAGCACGATAGGGCGTGCATCTTCCGACGCGTTGCCTTTGTACTCAATCACCGACATCAGCGATTCGTTTTGCGAACCCTGACCGACTGCCAGATAGGAATGCATCCCCAGCTCTTTCATCTGCTGTTCGCCGATAACGCGGGTAATAACATTCTTGCTGTAGCTGTCAGCCAGCTGGCGCGCCTGAGAGGCGAGGTAAGCGGCGTTACAGATATTCGGCGGCATATTGCCGAGATCTTTCGCAGCTTTAATCCCGGCAGCAATCGCCAGACCGTGCTGGATCGCGCGCTCCCCGCTGGTCAGTTCACGGCGGGTCGGCACGTTGAACACCATTTTACGCAGTGGACGACGCGGTTCGCTCTTGTTCGTTTTCAGCTGATCAAAACTGTAGAGTGTCTCTTTTGCCGTCTCGACAGCCTGGCGCACTTTCCAGTAGTTGTTACGGCCTTTAACGTGCAGTTCAGTCAGGAAGCAGACCGCTTCCATCGAGCCAGTATCATTCAGCGTATTAATGGTTTTCTGAATCACCTGCTTGTACTGGCGCTCATCCAGCTCACGTTCTTTACCGCAACCAATAAGGAGAATGCGCTCAGAAAGCACGTTCGGCACATGGTGCAGCAACAGCGTCTGCCCCGGTTTTCCTTCCAGTTCGCCTCGGCGCAGCAGGGCGCTGATGTACCCATCGCTGATTTTATCGAGCTGTTCTGCAATCGGAGAAAGGCGACGTGGTTCGAAGACGCCCACGACGATGCAGGCACTCCGCTGTTTCTCCGGGCTACCGCTTTTTACACTAAACTCCATGCACTACGCTCCTGAATCTTAAAGACAACGGCGGTGGCTACAGATAGAATTGCAAGCTTTCGTAACTCATGTCCGCTGTTGCGATGACTTCGTGTTAATCTTAACGTTATTACGGCATTGGCACGTCAGAACAAAATCTGAGAGGTGAATCCGTTGAGTATAATTATCTTAGCGACGATTTCGACGACTCAAGAGAATAAATGACGTTTAAGCCATGAAACAAGCTAAAATCCTGCAAAAGACGAGTTTTTACGGGCGTATTTAAAGTGATAATCATAAGATATCTGGTGCGGGAGACGCTCAAAAGCCAGCTGGCGATACTCTTCATCTTGCTTTTGATCTTCTTCTGTCAAAAGTTAGTGAGGATCCTCGGCGCAGCGGTTGACGGCGATATTCCGGCGAATCTGGTGCTCTCCCTGTTGGGGCTGGGCGTGCCGGAAATGGCGCAGCTTATCCTGCCATTAAGCCTGTTCCTCGGGCTGCTGATGACGCTGGGCAAACTGTATACCGAAAGTGAAATTACGGTAATGCATGCCTGCGGCCTGAGCAAAGCGGTGCTGGTGAAAGCGGCGATGGTTCTCGCGGTGTTCACGGCGATTGTCGCGGCGGTTAACGTTATGTGGGCGGGGCCGTGGTCATCGCGCCATCAGGATGAAGTGCTGGCAGAAGCGAAAGCTAACCCAGGCATGGCGGCGCTGGCGCAAGGACAATTCCAGCAAGCGACTAATGGCAGCTCAGTGCTGTTCATCGAAAGCGTTGACGGCAGCGATTTCAAAGATGTGTTCCTCGCGCAAATTCGACCAAAAGGTAACGCGCGTCCTTCTGTGGTGGTGGCCGATTCCGGACATTTAACGCAACTGCGCGACGGATCCCAGGTCGTCAGCCTCAACCAGGGAACGCGCTTCGAAGGCACTGCACTGTTACGTGATTTCCGCATTACGGACTTCCAGGATTATCAGGCGATCATTGGTCACCAGGCGGTGGCGCTCGACCCGAACGATACCGACCAGATGGACATGCGCACATTGTGGAACACCGACACCGATCGTGCCCGCGCAGAACTGAACTGGCGTATCACGCTGGTATTCACTGTATTTATGATGGCGCTTATGGTCGTACCTCTGAGTGTGGTTAACCCGCGTCAGGGACGTGTCCTGTCGATGCTGCCAGCCATGCTGCTATATCTGCTTTTCTTCCTGATCCAGACCTCCCTTAAATCTAACGGCGGTAAAGGTAAGCTGGACCCGACGCTGTGGATGTGGACCGTTAACCTGATTTATCTGGCTTTGGCGATTGTTCTCAACCTTTGGGACACAGTACCGGTCCGCCGACTGCGCGCCAGTTTTTCGCGTAAAGGAGCGGTGTGATGCAACCTTTTGGTGTTCTTGACCGCTATATCGGTAAAACCATTTTCACCACCATCATGATGACGCTGTTCATGCTGGTGTCGCTCTCCGGCATTATCAAGTTTGTCGATCAGCTGAAAAAAGCCGGGCAGGGGAGTTACGACGCGGTAGGCGCGGGAATGTATACCCTGTTGAGCGTGCCGAAAGATGTGCAAATCTTCTTCCCGATGGCGGCCCTGCTGGGCGCGTTGCTCGGGCTAGGGATGCTGGCGCAGCGCAGCGAACTGGTGGTGATGCAGGCTTCTGGTTTTACCCGCATGCAAGTCGCGTTGTCAGTAATGAAAACCGCCATTCCACTGGTTTTGCTGACGATGGCGATTGGCGAATGGGTCGCGCCGCAGGGCGAACAGATGGCGCGTAATTACCGCGCGCAGGCGATGTACGGTGGTTCGCTGCTCTCTACTCAGCAAGGTTTATGGGCTAAAGATGGTGACAACTTTGTCTATATTGAGCGAGTAAAAGGTGATGAAGAGTTAGGTGGTATCAGTATTTATGCCTTTAACGAGAATCGTCGTCTGCAATCCGTTCGCTATGCCGCTTCCGCGAAGTTTGACCCTGAACATAAAGTCTGGCGTCTGTCGCAGGTTGATGAATCTGACCTGACCAATCCAAAACAGATAACCGGTTCGCAGACGGTGAGCGGCACCTGGAAAACCAACCTCACGCCGGACAAACTGGGCGTGGTGGCGCTGGATCCGGATGCGCTCTCCATCAGTGGTTTGCACAACTACGTGAAGTATCTGAAGTCTAGCGGTCAGGATGCCGGACGTTATCAGCTCAACATGTGGAGCAAAATCTTCCAGCCGCTATCCGTGGCGGTGATGATGCTGATGGCGCTGTCGTTCATCTTTGGCCCACTGCGTAGCGTACCGATGGGCGTGCGTGTGGTCACCGGTATTAGCTTCGGTTTTGTGTTCTACGTACTGGACCAGATCTTCGGCCCGCTGACGTTGGTTTACGGCATCCCGCCGATTATCGGCGCACTGTTGCCAAGCGCCAGCTTCTTCTTAATCAGTCTGTGGCTGTTAATGAGAAAATCGTAACTTGATGAATGAATAAAGGGAGCTAAAGCTCCCTTTATTATTGTTAGCAAAGTGGCGTAGGCCTGATAAGTGTAGTGCATCAGGCAAAGGCAAGCTGGTGTGAGAGAACACAAACAGCGCCTGACTTACCTTTTTCTCCCCCCAAGCAAACTCCCCAGCACACCGCGTACAATCTGATTCGTCACCTGGCGGGCGGCGCTTTTCGCCATTGTTTGCACCACGCCATCTTTCTTCCCGCCGCGTGGTCCGGTAGTGCCAAACAAAATATCCTTCAACCCACCCAGAATACCGTCATCTTCACTTATCTCTTTCCCTTTGGCCGGAGGGGTATTTTGCTGCTCGGTACTTGCCTGTACGCCTTTTTGCAACATCTCATAGGCGGATTCCCGGTCCACGTCATCTTCATACTTGCCATACACCGGGGAGTGATTAATCAAGCCATTACGCTCATCTTCTGTCACCGGCCCCATCCGTGAACAAGGCGCGATCACCATCGCACGCCCTACCACAGAAGGGCTTCCTTTCGCATCCAGAAAAGAGATCAACGCTTCGCCGGTTCCTAGTTCCTGAATCGCCTTTTCCGTATCAAATGCAGGATTAGGTCGCATGGTTTGCGCTGCCGTCTTCACCGCTTTCTGGTCTTTCGGTGTAAAGGCGCGCAGAGCGTGCTGAACACGATTTCCCAACTGCCCAAGCACGTTGTCCGGAATATCAGAAGGGTTTTGCGAAACAAACCAGACGCCCACGCCTTTTGAACGGATAAGCCTTATTACCTGTTCAATCTTATCCAGCAGCACCTGCGGCGCATCGTTAAACAACAGATGCGCTTCGTCGAAGAAAAACACCAGTTTCGGTTTATCCAGATCGCCTGCTTCCGGCAATTGTTCATACAACTCTGAAAGCATCCACAACAGGCTGGCGGCGTACAGTTTAGGCATCTGGTAGAGTTTTTCGGCGCTAAGGATATTGATAACACCCTTACCGTTGGCATCGGTACGCATCCAGTCTTTGATATCCAGCATCGGCTCACCAAAGAAATGCGTTGCCCCTTGCTGTTCCAGCGTCAGTAATCCGCGCTGGATGGCACCAACCGATGCGCTACTGATATTACCGTACTGATTCTGGAATGATTTGGCGTTATCACCGATGTATTGGGTAATCGCCCGCAAATCTTTAAAGTCGAGAAGCAACAATCCCTGATCGTCAGCAATACGGAAAATGATATTCAGGACGCCAGATTGCACATCGTTGAGATTCAACAAACGCGCCAGCAACAACGGCCCGAGATCCGATACCGTTGCCCGCACTGGATGACCTTTCTCACCAAAAATATCCCATACCACCACTGGATTCGCATGTGGTTGCCAGTCGTTGACGCCGATATTTTTCAACCGAGCGAGCAGTTTTTCCGAGGTCGTACCTTCTGCCGCAACTCCGGTCAAATCACCTTTTACATCGGCCATAAACACCGGTACGCCGATTTCTGACAGAGATTCCGCCAGTTTTTGCAGCGTGACAGTTTTACCTGTCCCCGTTGCGCCAGTAATCAGTCCGTGACGGTTAGCCATAGCGGGTAGTAAAAACAGTTCTGTGTCCGGCGTGCGGGCAATTAAACGTGGTTCGCTCATGAGATTTCCTCCAGTTCCCTGTCTGGAGTATAGGCACGGTTAAAAAGTTTTCACCACTAAATTCAGCCGATTGCGAGATATCTTAAAGGCCTGGCAGAAGCGACCCAACAAAGTCTCCGCAATTCATAATTGTAGGCACCGCACCTTGCCAGAAGTTGGTCTGATTATCGCGAATACAGGCGCCGCAGTGACCACTGCTGTGTGCAGTCCATTGACCTACCTGCGAACCTTTATTCTGCGCGGGCTACCCAAGGCAAGTAGCGAATATTGCGAGAATCCCTATTCGTTATCGACCATCGACATGCTTTTGTCGTTCTTTGGTGTTGCCCGAGAAGTGTAGAGCACGGCTGAGCGGGGCCTGGAGTGTGACAAAGGTTACATATCTCTGAAGACAACGCTGAAATTTTCAGCAATTAGCGAGGCAGGCACAAGCTGGCGCTTGCATGGTGGCGCGTGACAGGTATAATCCACAACGTTTTCCGCATACCTCTTCAGTGCCGAAGTGGCGAAATCGGTAGACGCAGTTGATTCAAAATCAACCGTAGAAATACGTGCCGGTTCGAGTCCGGCCTTCGGCACCATCAGCACTAATCAATAACGATTTTTCCGCAAATCAAGTGGTTAGGGATCTTACCCCAGCTAACTTTGTATGTGAAAAATACTAATCCCTTATCAAGTACAAAAGCCACTGTGCTTGTTAATGGCTTTGGTATGTTATCACACAGTGGCGAGTAGTTTACAGGCTCAACCTCGTAACAAGTTCCTTTGAAGCCGGAAGACGCGCCGCCGTCTATAAATCGTATACCAAAACTCTTAGCAAGATGTTCCACACCTGGCGCGGTGTCCAATGATGCTACACGTCGAGATGACGTCGCAGAGGATAAACAGGCTAAATGATGGGAAGAGTTTTAAGTGCAATAGTGGATCAAAGCCCACCTCTTCAAAACCTAACTTGATCGGGAAAGAATCAAGCTCTAGCACGGTTTCGTCCACCGGAGTACAACGGGTGCCTGATAAGAGAAGAACTGCTAAGACTTCATAGCTTTTGTGAAAAAGCCCTTTTTAGTGGATACGCCTACGGCGCTTATTTTTTGGGGTAGCCCATCAAAGGCGCTTTATGGCTCCTATTGCATTCAATAATCTCACAATCGCCAATTATTTCAGCATACCTTTATTGAGTGACTGATTTATCATACTGGTCACGATAGCAATCACTTCTAAAATGCAATGAATTTCTTGAAGAGTGGAGTTGGCATACCAAGCTGATAAGCTCCAGAAGATGATTTTGAGTAGGTTGATGTTAAAAATGTGTTTGATGGTCTTGGATAAGAGGTAAAGGAATTTACGCACAGTTAAACACTCCATTTATTTTGGAGTGATTATACTCTTTATTTTTGTGGTGTAGATTTACCCAATTTTCATTGTTTCACTTAATTGAATCTACGTCAAGAGAATGGTGTAGATTCAATGTCTTTAAAAAACAAATGATTAAAATTTTAGCGTGCGTCTTGAGGTTGTTTATTGACCGTTTTTTGCTAAGTGTAAAAAAATGTCAGCTTTCCCCGCTAGCTTAGTTACTGTCTTTTTCTCTGAAATCGGCGCATACGTGATCATCGCTCAACGCGAAAATTTGCGCCGTCAGGTCTACGCAGCGACAATTCTGAAATATCAGGAGGCATTACGCTTCCTGCTCTTTCTTAATACGTTGCACCGTCTGTGTGCTGACACTGAAATCTTTTGCTACGCTCCGAATTGATCCACCATTCGCGAGAGCGGCAACAATTCCCGTTCGATCAATTGCTTTTCCATTACCACGTTTTGCTATACGTCCAGCGGCCTTAGCTGCGGCGATCCCCTCACGCTGGCGCTCAAGCATCATTTCACGTTCCATTTGTGCCACTGCTGCAAGCACTGTGAGCATCATATTCCCTGCGGGAGAGTTCTTCCCTGTCTTAAAGTCTTCTTTATGGAAATGCACAGACACGCCGCGCTCTGTTAATTGCTCAACCGTTGCCAGTAGGTCGGCTGTATTACGGCAAAGTCGATCAATGCTGTGAACATGCAAAACATCACCTTCACGCACATAGTTCATCATTGCCTCAAACTGTGGGCGCTGGGTATTCTTGCCTGACGCTTTATCTTCAAAGACTTTATCAAGAGTTACTCCAGCTAATTGACGGTCTGTGTTTTGTTGGACAGTCGATACCCTAATGTATCCAATATTAGCCATTTTCATTTTCCTTCTGTGTTGATTTGTGTGTAGTGATTATTGATCGTGTTGATTAGGTGTGTAAAGAACTTTTTTCACTACGAAATTCGAAGGTTTTTAGTGTGGTGATTTAGCCTGCTTTATCACTACACGTCTTGCATGAGAATCATGTAGTTACGTTTTGGTAAAATTAGCAAGCTATTAAATAGTGTGTTTATTTTGAAAAAATAATTTTTTGTTGCATTAAAGAAAACTTGTTCGACAAATAATAGATTGATTTTAATCAACAATTTCTGATAGTGCTCTGTAAGCCGTATTACACAAGGCTTTGCTGATGGTGATGTAAAAGTGAAGAAAGTAAGAATTGCACTTTTAAGCTACTTTTCATTGAATTTTTTAGTATGGAATTACACAGGGATTAATCATCAATTACATTGAATTTAAGCCTGTTTTAGATGTTTAATTTTGGTAGCAAGAAACACTTTTAGAAGATCATTGCACAGATGTTATGTGATAAATGGATGTAACGGTAGGTCACTGTGAACTACCCCCACAGAATTCTGTTATCCTTAACTTTTAAAGAAATATGCACCCTAACAGAAAACTGTTACCCCAACCCTAACAGAATTATGTTAGACACCCCCACAGAATTCTGTTAGCCACCCCTACAGAATTTTGTTACCTATTAGATCAACTATCAAACTACAATTAAATTATCTTTTATAAATTCTTTTATCTTTAAAGAATAATTATAGGGATACCCGTTAGGGGAGTCTTCGACTATCCCTTAATCTATTGGCATTCGCCAGAACCTTGCACAAGTTAGAGTGTTAGTCGTTAGACTGCTTGTCATAACACATAGTTTTTGTTTGTTGATGTTAGTTAGTAGATCTATGTTCGCTAATGCCGCTCACAACGAATATGTAATCTACTATGTGCAAATAGCCTACGGCTTGCGTAAGGCTAAATAGTCTTGCGCTGTGCGCAGAACGATAATTAACTAACTACCAATCTAACGATTGAAATTTACTTGTGCAATAACCTGAGCGTAAGCGAATGGTTGTTAGTGTCTATGCGCTGTGCGCTTCAATAGTTCCATTGATGAGGCTTACGCCAATCTAACGATCATCAATCTATTTAAGAGAAAATCTATTGTGTAATACTCTGACGAGTGCAATAACCTTGTGTGCTACGCGTTAGCGATGTTAGCACATAGACACAGACAACAACCAACAACAAACAAAAAAGAAAGAATGGTTTTAGTAGTTGAAGGTTAAATAAGTTTCTACCGCTTAAATCAAGCCGTAGGCGAGCTAAACGTATATAAAGCAGGGAAACACTTAGCGGTAATAGATTAGCTCGTTATAGAGCTTCTGAGGAGCTTTACAGGTATTTTATAAGGTGTCTGAAATTAGAGTTTATCTATCATCTCCTTTTCATATACCTAACAAAGACAAAATAAGCCCCTTAAATAAGCCTCTGGCGAGCTAAACAGCCTCTACATAAGGGAATGTATTGTATTTATCAAAACCTCGTCAGAGAGCGTTTTAGAGAATAAGGAAGAATAGGAGTACTCGTAAGGGCACGAATTGCTAAGAAAAATTTTAAGCTGCTGAAAAAGATCGTATTTTTGCGAAAAGGGTATTGACAAATGTTTCTTTATATGTAATAATAGGTATTAGAGGGACAGAAAAACATTCTTCTCTAAATAATCAAAATCAATGCACTTTGAAGCCGTCAGGCTTGCAAGGTGTTTTTTTCTTTTAACTGAATAAGGAGTTTTTATGAAATGGTTTACACCGGAACACGTCGCAGAGGCATTTAAAAAAGGTGAGCTAACACGACATCAAATAGTAATGAATCGTAATATGGCAAGGAGTAGAGGTTATCCAGAGCGTGAAAAATGCTTTGACGATGCACTAAAAATTATTGATGAACTGCGTAAGGCAGGAGCAGAGAAAGAATAATAACAGGAGAAGGAGAAAACTATGAGCGAAACTACAGAAAAGAAAAGACAACCACGCACTTGCTTTCATATTCCTGATGAAGTATTTCAGGTGTTGTTTAAAGAAGCCAGAAGTAAACGTATCACTGTTACAGATTACATTCTTGATATGTTGAAAAGAGAGGCTGAAACACTCTCAAACAAAAGCAAGTGATTTTTATCACCATAGTAGCGCCGTAGAGCGTGATTACATCAAGGAGATTTTTAATGATTAATGAAGAACAATTTGTAAAAGTTCCTATGTGGATTCTAAAAATAAGCCAAGTAAACGGGCATAAATTTACAGATAGTGCTAAAAACCTTTACTGCTATCTGAGAGGGTTTGATCGTGCATTTCCCTCTTACGCTAAGATAGGCGATGTTTTTGGCATAACACCAAGAGCAGCAGAAGAAAGGGTTAAGAAATTGCTCGAAATGGGATTAATTATAAAAGATGCACGACCAGGAAGCTCTAACCTTTATCGAGTGCTTGATATTCCAAAAGGAGAATCATCACTACCTGATCCTTCTGAGAAAGAAGACGAATCTAATGAAATATTGAATGTTTCCGAAATCATCCTTGAAGAAGAAACACAAGAGCCAGAGTTCCCTGAGCGGCCCGAAATTTTTACTTGGCTTCTTTCCCTTGATAAGAAGAAACCACCGCACGAAGAAACAGAAGATTTTGTAAAACGTGCATTAGATTCAAAGAATATCTATCTTGAGAAACAGGTTTTTTACGATCTGATAATATCTCTAAGAGAAAAAAGTGAAATATACGATTCAATACCATTCTAAGGAGAATAAATGACTTATAACATCACTATAGGAAACAAAACTATTGAAATAACTGAGAGCGGATACCACATTTTAAAAGCTGTCTTGGACATAGAGTTCTCACCCCCGACAGTGGTTAGCTTTTGTAGTTTAGGCGGCTACAGCGCACAACATGTGAATCATTGGTTAAACCATTTTACATCGTTCGGTGTGCTGGATTATGAAGGGATTAACAGCACTACATTTCGTCTTTTGAAATTAAACAAAGATTTTGAATTGTTTATCACAAACAATCAATAACAACAGATTGGGCAATACATATGGCAAATGCATTTATGGCGATATTCATCGTAACAATGGCGTCCAGTTTTTATAATCCACATAAAAAGAGGGAAAAATGGGAAGAAAGAAAAAGAACAACTTAAAACGTATTGAAAAAAACAGTAACTTCAATTCAACAAGACAACGTCCACCGACACACACCAATAACGAAATTCCAGGGGAAGAGATAATATTTATTCTTGAAGCAGAATCCCCTGAATTAAGCGATGAAGAATTAGAAATAATCCAGTCAATGCCAGGCGTTTACTTTCGCCCAAGAACAAGAAAACAAACTATCATTTCTGATGGCACTCTGAAACGTTGGCAGCTTTTAGGGTTTAGCTCCTATCATCATTTTTTGGGATTTAACGCTTTCAATAATTGTGTAGGTGGTGCATCGGAAGTCGATCTGATGGCTCATTTAGAAGATACATTAGCTTCTAACAAACGTTCTAACTAATAAAATGATGGGTGTATGTATAAGCGCCCAATGAAAATATTCGAAAAAGGAAAAATAATGATTGGCTATATTCAAGAAACACAATTATTTCAGATGATCCTGTCTGATGCAAAAAACTATGCTGAGTTAATCCGACTGGCAAAAGAAACAGAAGACTACGAAGCATTAGAGCGTTATCGTGATGAAGTGCTGACGCTCAAGACACCTTTTAACATCGTATTGAATATGATTAATGATGCATTACAAGGAGAAGCCGCATAATGGAAGAAGATATTAGCAATGCAATGGAACAACTTTTAGATCTGACTATCTCACTACAAACAAGAATAAATCAAGCCTATTCAGATTTATGCGATTACACGCTCTCTCAATGCGTTATTAGCTTAATGAAGGTGAATGTAAGCCTTGACGATTTTATCTCTCTGGTGAGCGATTTAGAGCTATCAGAGGACGATGCCAGGCTGTGCACTCAAATCATCACATACACCGCCAGCACGTTAAAGGCTGCAAGTGAAGAGATTCAGCAATTAGTAGATGATTTAGCAAAAAGTGCTATTTCTTCTAAGTGATAATGAAAATCATTTGCATTTATAACGATATCATTATATAATGATATTAGGGGTAGATAAAAAGGTTTTGACTGGTGTTAATCCTTCTACTGTCATAAATCCCTGCATATGGAAGGTGATAGCCTCAAAGGTTGAGTGGCATTAACCTCTAACAAATATTACCTTCCATCTCTCAAGAAGTTTTAGAATAATCATAACTCCCTCTTTGATTGTTGATTGTTTCTACGTTGTGTTGATGAATGTTGTTAGGCATTGTGCTTAATTTTGATAAAAGCGGGTAGGTGTTATCTCCTTGCCCTTCCCGCTCTTATTTTTCATCTATGCTTATCCTAAAGCTCCTTATTTTGTCAGAAAACATTAAAGAGCCTTACACTGATAGTTATATTTTATAACTATTTACTAACATCATTAAACTATTATTTAATGACAGAAGTTAGTAACAGAATAATCTATTAAGTTGTTGTCAAAAACAATCATCTGCATAGCGTTAGCCGCAAGCAGAGAGAGTTTAGCTAAGAATGGTGCAATAAACTTTGGAAATATTGATAGCAAAACGGGTTTTATAGAATGCGGATCTATAAGCTTTGGTTGTAAAAACGATTTTCTGAAACGGTAGATTACTGTTGGTGTAGTTAATCATTATTAAAAATTTAATCTGTGAGTAGATTGGAATAGTGATTCCTTAAAATCTGACTGGTGCATCCACACCATGAAAGATAGCGGTTGGCCACCGCGCCCCGAATAGATATTCCTGATTGATTCCGCATGTTTTCCTAAGAGCATGTTTTCAGGAGTATCTATTCACCCTTTAAGCATATCATCAAGTATATTTAAAAAGTGTATTTGCTGATATGTTTAATCCTCTTATAGTTTAACTTATCAATTATGTAATTGCCCGCACGTTAAAGCCCCTTTGCTGGTCAGAATTAACCTCTTACGGCATTGGGGCTTTTTATTTGTCTGGCACTAACAGGAACGTTATTTATGAAACAAGAAATGATTATCAGCAAAGACGGGGAAACGATGATTGTTAGTGATGAAAACCTCATTAAGGTTGCCGCACTGTTGGGAGTTACTCCCGAAAGTCTTCGTTCTACCACTGCTCAATTATTTAAATCGGCTGATGCGGTTAGTCTTGCTGATGCCCTTAAATCTAAAATTAAACAACTGAAAGGAAAATAATCTTATGGCTAACCCATATGGAAAATTAAAAGCAGTGAATGCGGATAACTCCCGTTCACGCTGTAAGGTAGTAGCTTACGCTGCTGATCCAGTGCTGCAAGATCGCCTCGTCAAACTGGCTTCACCTCTCACTGACGATCTTATTGTCGGGGCTTTGCTGAAAGCCGATGGCACCAAAGCAACAACCGCTTCTGATATAGCTCACGTAGCAGTTGAACCGGCTTATGAAGGACAGGAAAGCATAGTGGTTGCACATCCTACTTTCGTTATTCTGGCTGAAGATGGGATTGAATTTAACAGTATGGAAAAGGCAAGTGTTATTGCAAAACTGCAATCTCTCGGCTTTGTAATTGCTGGTTATGAAGAACTTGCGATCCCTACGACTTAACAAGGAAAATAATAATGAATGATTTATCAACATATTTTGGCGTTAATACTGCGGTAGTAACTCCTTTTGCTTATGAGAATGCACTTAATACCCTGATTACTAATCTCGATCTGTTCGATGTGCAATATCATACAGAAAACAGCATTCTTCTTACCGACCTGATTGATCAGTTTGTGCAGGTAGCTGGGGAAACCTCGCCTTACGCTCAAAGCGACTGGAACGCCTCTAAACGTCAGGAATGGTCAAACAAACTTTTCCAGATGAAACACGTCGGCAGTATTAACGCTGTTACTTCTCGTGACCTGGAACAATACAGCCGCCAATATCCAAACCGTTCTGATGCTATGCTGGTAGCGGTTAATGATTTCTCTGAGGCTCATTACCGTTCACACGCAAACCGTGTTGAAGTGGATCTGATTACCGCGCTGCTGGGCCTGAAAGTTGAATCTGAATATGCCGGACAAGGTGATCTCGACTTCCTCGACGGTCAGGCTAAAACCACGGTACCCGCTATCGACTTTGCATCGACTACTGTTAACCCGTTCCTTGCTATTCGTAAAGCGGTGCGCTTACAGAGTGAAAAGCTGGGGTCTGGTCTTGCTGCAAAGCGAACTGGTGTAATTATCTTTGCTGCTGGCGCTGCTGCTGATGGTTTGTCATCTAACCCGCTGATCAGTGACATGGTGAAATATGCAGGCGATGCGAGTGCTACGGCCCTGTTTACCCGTATGGTTGATTCTAACCCAGCCTATGACTCTTTCCAGATTGGTGGGATCACTGTTATTGATGTGTCAATGTTTCCTGAGATTGTTGCTCACATCGGAGAGAACGGTTTCGCAATTGTTCCGGTAATGGATAAAGCGGCACAGTGTTACCAGCTTCATAGCGGCGTTGGTGTGCGTCATGCTGAGTTAGGTCAAGATGCCGTGTTGCATCACCAATATCTAATCAAGGATGAATTCCAATTCCCATCTGTGGTTACTGAGACATCTTATCTGCCAGTAAACAACATTCCGCAAGCTATCATCTTCGGATCTGCTGCGTAATAAAGCGTTAATAGACGATTCCCCATCGGGGCAATAAGGGTAAAGGGATTAACTAACCTGTAGGCGCAAATACAGTAACGAATCTCTTTGCCCTTTTTGTTTTTCTACTGTCTACAAACCCAAATAAAAATATGTATGTGAGAGAAAACCAATGAATACAGAAAACCCACAATCCTTTATTCTTAAGGCTGTAAAAGAACTGGCAGCTATTAGCGAGGAATCAGTTATAAACACATCGGCGCTTTGCCGCCTTTTAGAAATTGATGCAAATAATGTGCGCCAGCGTGTCTTTCAGACTGGGTGCAGCACTTTCGAAGCAATTCAATACTATTGCTCTAAAAAACAATAATAAACAACAATCATAATACAGGGAAACAATTAGCATGTTAGAACTTAACGTCAGCCGCTTATCAAACGTTGTCACCTTCCAGGTTGATCGACCATCATTAGAGAAAGCAAAAGCAGAAGTAGAAAAACTTCGTAAACAAATGGCGGCGGTGAAAGATATAGAATTGCGTGTTAAGACACATAAACAATCAACCGCTAAAGCAAAAAAAGACGTAGACGATATTGCTAAAAAGCAAGAACAGGCTGATAAAGCTAATGCTAAAGCACAATTAGCCGCTCAACGTGTAGTTGCAAGAGAACAAAAAGCCCTGGCAGCACGCAAAGAGAAGGCAGAATTAAAGCTTTTAGACGTTGGATCAAGCATTAGTGCATTGCACCGCCTTTCTGTAGCGGAACAATATAAAGCTATTGCACAGGCTAGAGAAATTGCCCTCCAATATGAAAGAGGAGCTATTAGTCTGGCACGTATGAATAGCCAAATGAAACGCCTACAACAGCAACAACGTAAGATTAATGGCAATCGTAACGCTCACGCTAAAGCCTATGCACCTGTTAAGGGTAGCGGGAGTATTGGCGGCGGTGCTGCGGCTGTTATGCTGGGTGGCTTAGGCGCTGGCGCTACGTATATGGCTATGAGCAAAGCCTCTGAATTTGTTACTAACAGCTTTGCGAATGCTGAAACGCTGGGTGAATTGTATAGCCGTGCGAAGCTGGGCGGTGTAGACGTTAACCAGATGAACAACATTACAGAATGGGCCTATAGAAGCGGCGTCGATTCGATGATGGGTGATCAAGGTCGTAGGAAGTATCTCTGTAGTGGCATAGTAAATTTG
>NZ_VATT01000017.1:0-86113 GCF_005781225.1 Escherichia sp. E4736
GAGTCCCGTCCGTTCCGCCACCCTAATTAGGGGCGTAGTTCAATTGGTAGAGCACCGGTCTCCAAAACCGGGTGTTGGGAGTTCGAGTCTCTCCGCCCCTGCCAGAAATCATCCTTAGCGAAAGCTAAGGATTTTTTTTATCTAAAATAACCCTCTCCGAAGTAAATCCTTCCACCGGCGTCCTTGCCAGCCATTCGGATTAATACACTTCATCCAGTACGTTAATTTTCAATAGATCTCGAATCAGCGCGTGTTTGTCGCTATTTTGCAGCCATATGGCATAGAGCGGCCGTGAAAGTGTTGTACTGTCGACAACAGTATGCAAACCGCCTTTTTTGCGCGCCCAACTTACCGGTAGCCAGGTGCAGCCATTAAGCATTTCAATCTGTTGTTGTGCCAGTTCAGCAGAACTGGTTGTCAGGATTGGAACTTCATCAGCACCGATCAAACCTGTCTCATGCTGTTGAAAATCCGGCCCCCATTCCAGACGCAGATAGTTAAGATCACCCTTTAATTTAGAGGGGGCGCTGGCATAGAGCGCTAAAGTGAAATGTCCCAACAACTGGCTACTAAATTCGTCCATTTTGGGCGCTTCAGTGGTAATAAGAAGATCAAGTTGACGTTCATGTAGCTGTTTTACCAGAGACTGTCGTTGGGCAATCCGCGCTTCAAATTGCAGGCCTGTGTGGGCATCCTGATTCTGATACAAGCGCCCCAGCCACTGATTAAGCATACACTCCCACAGCGAGGCGCTGGCACCGATAGAAAACTCATTATGTCGTGAGGTATGCGCCACCTCCTTGCGGGCGGCTTGCCAGGTGCTCATGAGCGTTTCTGCATAAGGCAGAAGCTTTTCTCCGGCAGCGGTTAAACGGATATTGTTTCTATGGCGGGTGAAAAGATTCACACCCAGTTGATTTTCCAGTTGTCTGATTCGAAAGCTCACGGCTGATTGGGTCAGATAGAGCGATTCAGCCGCTCGACCAAAGTGACGCGTTCGGCTAACTTCCAGGAAAGTTTTTAACAATTCCGTATCCACAGTGCTCTCCGCAAAATTATTTGTCGTTATGATTTAAATGTTTTGTTTTACACTCTGTCAAGCGTAACTAATACTCCGCGCCATAACTAGCTCGGTCAAAGAATTAGGAGCGTGCAGGATGGCGGAAAGCTTTACGACGACTAATCGATATTTCGACAATAAACATTATCCACGTGGATTCTCTCGTCATGGTGATTTCACCATCAAAGAGGCACAACTGCTTGAGCGTCATGGTTATGCCTTCAATGAGCTGGATCTCGGCAAGCGCGAGCCGGTTACCGAGGAAGAGAAACTCTTCGTAGCAGTATGCCGTGGCGAACGTGAGCCAGTGACAGAAGCAGAACGCGTGTGGTCCAAGTATATGACGCGTATTAAACGTCCAAAACGTTTTCATACCCTTTCCGGCGGTAAACCGCAGGTCGAAGGTGCTGAAGACTACACCGATTCCGACGATTAATAAAAAGGGCGAAATGCCCTTTTTTTATGTCAGCAGTTTTTGCAAATGGATGAGCAAGCGGTCAATCGCACGATAGCTAACCGCCTCCTGCAAATGCTGGCGTGTGATGATGTCAGACTGATCAATATCAGCAATGGTTCGTGCTACTTTCAGTAATCGCTGCCAGGCACGAATCGATAACCCCAGATGGATCAGCGTTTCTTCCAGCCACTGCGCATCTGCGCTCTCAAGCTTGCAGAATTGCCGTATTTCCGGGCTATCCAGCCAGGCATTCAGTTTATTCTGCCGCTTAAATTGGCGCTCTCTGGCGGCCATTACACGTTGTTTAACGGTGGCGCTGCTTTCTCCTGGCACTACCGCTTTACTCAAAATGCCGGGGGGCGGTAATGGGATCTCCAGTGAAAGGTCAAAGCGGTCAAGAAAGGGACCAGAGAGTCGGTTGAGATAACGTAATGTTTGTTCTGGTGTGCAGCGGTTATGGTTTCCCTGATAATGTCCGGTAGGGCTGGGGTTCATCGCCGCAACAAGCTGGAAACGGGCTGGATAGGTTATTTTTGCTCGCGTGCGTGAAAGATGGATCTGCCCGGATTCAATCGGCTCTCGCAAGGCATCCAGTGTACGCCGTTCAAATTCAGGTAGCTCATCAAGAAAAAGCACGCCGTTATGCGCCAGCGAAATTTCACCTGGCCCTGGAATTGCACCACCGCCCACCATCGCAGTTAACGACGCACTGTGATGCGGTGAGCGGAACGGGCGCTGCCGCCATTGTTTTTGCACTGACTCGGCATTCACCAGGCTTAATATTGCGGCACTCTCCAGAGCTTCTTCATTACTTAAATCTGGCAATAAGCCATTAATACGGCTGGCGAGCATTGTTTTACCTGTTCCTGGTGGTCCAATCAGTAAAAGGTTGTGGCCCCCTGCGGCGGTAATTTCCAGCCCTCGCTTTCCTTGCTCCTGACCGACAACATCACTGAGATCATGTTGTAATATCCGGGATACAACATCAGTTGGTGACGGGCGTTCGAGAGCATGCTTACCTTCGAGAAACGCACAGACAGCCTGCAGATGATCGGCTATCAGGCATCCTTCACCGTTAATTAGCCCCACTTCATCTTCGTTATCTTTCGCGACGATAATTTTTCTGCCTGACTTAATGGCTTCAGTTGCACTGGAGATTGCGCCAGGAACGCCGCGCAGAGCGCCTGTAAGCGCCAGTTCCCCGACTAATTCATATTCATGCAACTTATTGGCTGTAAGCTGTTCAGAAGCTGCCAGCAAAGCAATAGCGATAGGTAAATCATATCGCCCTCCTTCTTTCGGCAGGTCGGCTGGTGCAAGGTTAATGGTGATTTTTTTCGCCGGATATTCATATCCGCTATTGATAATGGCGCTGCGCACGCGATCGCGTGCTTCTTTTACCGTTGTTTCTGGTAAGCCCACCATCGTTAATCCTGGTAGACCTTTACTGATATGAACCTCAACAGTGATCGGGGGTGCGTTTACTCCCAGAGCTGCACGAGTATGAACAATTGACAGTGACATAAGCCCTCCTTGAGCCACTATTATGAGCATAAGAGATCGCTGCTGTAGTCTGCCAGATTGCGTTAATTAGCGGCTGATTCCCGTTTATTTATGCAACGTGAACTGAGTTGTATGAGTGATGGAATAACTCTCGCAAAAATGAGAAGTAAAAAAATTAGCCTCTGGGCGAGGGTAAGAAACATACGGAAATTGAATTTTTTTCACTCACCTTTTTTTATATAAAAAACAATGATTTTTATCGAAATGATTGGGAATACAACAAAACGTGATTAAAAAATATCTTGTGCCATTCGCAAAATCTATGGTAACTCTTTAGGTATTCCTTCGAACAAGATGCAAGAAAAGACAAAATGACAGCCCTTCTACGAGTGATTAGCCTGGTCGTGATTAGCGTGGTGGTGATTATTATCCCACCGTGCGGGGCTGCACTTGGACGAGGAAAGGCTTAGAGATCAAGCCTTAACGAACTAAGACCCCCGCACCGAAAGGTCCGGGGGTTTTTTTTGACCTTAAAAACATAACCGAGGAGCAGACAATGAATAACAGCACAAAATTCTGTTTCTCAATATTCAGGACGGGGAACTAACTATGAATGGCGCACAGTGGGTGGTACATGCGTTGCGGGCACAGGGTGTGAACACCGTTTTCGGTTATCCGGGTGGCGCAATTATGCCGGTTTACGATGCATTGTATGACGGCGGCGTGGAGCACTTGCTGTGCCGACATGAGCAGGGAGCGGCAATGGCGGCTATCGGCTATGCCCGTGCTACTGGCAAAACTGGCGTATGTATCGCCACGTCTGGTCCGGGCGCAACCAACCTGATAACCGGGCTTGCGGACGCGCTGTTAGATTCCATCCCTGTTGTTGCCATCACCGGTCAGGTGTCCGCTCCGTTTATCGGTACCGACGCATTTCAGGAAGTGGATGTCCTGGGATTGTCATTAGCCTGTACCAAACACAGCTTCCTGGTACAGTCGCTGGAAGAGTTGCCGCGCATCATGGCCGAAGCGTTTGAGGTTGCCAGCTCAGGTCGTCCTGGTCCAGTTCTGGTCGATATCCCAAAAGATATCCAGTTAGCCAGCGGCGATCTGGAACCGTGGTTCACCACCGTTGAAAACGAAGTGACTTTCCCACATGCCGAAGTCGAGCAAGCGCGCCAGATGCTGGCAAAAGCGCAAAAACCGATGCTGTACGTTGGCGGTGGCGTGGGCATGGCACAGGCGGTTCCGGCTTTGCGTGAATTTCTCGCTGCCACAAAAATGCCTGCCACCTGTACGCTGAAAGGGCTGGGCGCAGTTGAAGCGGATTATCCGTACTATCTGGGAATGCTGGGAATGCACGGCACCAAAGCGGCGAACTTCGCGGTGCAGGAATGTGATTTACTGATCGCCGTAGGTGCACGTTTTGATGACCGGGTGACCGGCAAGCTGAACACCTTCGCACCACACGCCAGTGTTATCCATATGGATATCGATCCAGCAGAAATGAACAAGCTGCGTCAGGCACATGTGGCATTACAGGGTGATTTAAACACGCTGTTGCCTGCGTTACAGCACACGTTAAATATCAATGACTGGCAGCAATACTGCGCGCAGCTGCGTGATGAACATGCCTGGCGTTACGACCATCCCGGTGATGCTATCTACGCGCCGCTGTTGTTAAAACAACTGTCGGATCGTAAACCTGCGGATTGCGTCGTGACCACAGATGTGGGGCAGCACCAGATGTGGGCTGCGCAGCACATCGCCCATACTCGCCCGGAAAATTTCATCACCTCCAGCGGCTTAGGCACTATGGGATTCGGTTTACCGGCAGCGGTTGGCGCGCAAGTCGCACGACCGAACGATACCGTTGTCTGTATCTCCGGTGACGGCTCTTTCATGATGAATGTGCAAGAGCTGGGCACCGTAAAACGCAAGCAATTACCGTTGAAAATCGTCTTACTCGATAACCAACGGTTAGGGATGGTTCGACAATGGCAGCAACTGTTTTTCCAGGAACGATACAGCGAAACCACCCTTACCGATAACCCAGATTTCCTCATGTTAGCCAGCGCCTTCGGCATCCCTGGCCAACACATCACCCGTAAAGACCAGGTTGAAGCGGCACTCGACACCATGCTGAACAGTGATGGGCCATACCTGCTTCATGTCTCAATCGACGAACTTGAGAACGTCTGGCCGCTGGTGCCGCCTGGTGCCAGTAATTCAGAAATGTTGGAGAAATTATCATGATGCAACATCAGGTCAATGTATCGGCTCGCTTCAGTCCGGAAACCTTAGAACGTGTTTTACGCGTGGTGCGTCATCGTGGTTTCCACGTCTGCTCAATGAATATGGCCGCCGCCAGCGATGCACAAAATATAAATATCGAATTGACCGTTGCCAGCCCACGGTCGGTCGACTTACTGTTTAGTCAGTTAAATAAACTGGTGGACGTCGCACACGTTGCCATCTGCCAGAGCACAACCACATCACAACAAATCCGCGCCTGAGCGCAAAAGGAATATAAAAATGACCACGAAGAAAGCTGATTACATTTGGTTCAATGGGGAGATGGTTCGCTGGGAAGACGCGAAGGTGCATGTGATGTCGCACGCGCTGCACTATGGCACCTCGGTTTTTGAAGGCATCCGTTGCTACGACTCGCACAAAGGACCGGTTGTATTCCGCCATCGTGAGCATATGCAGCGTCTGCATGACTCCGCCAAAATCTATCGCTTCCCGGTTTCGCAGAGCATTGATGAGCTGATGGAAGCTTGTCGTGACGTGATCCGCAAAAACAATCTCACCAGCGCCTATATCCGTCCGCTGATCTTTGTCGGTGATGTTGGCATGGGCGTAAACCCGCCTGCGGGATACTCAACCGACGTGATTATCGCCGCTTTCCCGTGGGGAGCGTATCTGGGGGCAGAAGCGCTGGAGCAGGGGATCGATGCGATGGTTTCCTCCTGGAACCGCGCAGCACCAAACACCATCCCAACCGCGGCGAAAGCCGGTGGTAACTACCTCTCTTCCCTGCTGGTGGGTAGCGAAGCGCGCCGCCACGGTTATCAGGAAGGTATCGCGCTGGATGTGAACGGTTACATCTCTGAAGGCGCAGGCGAAAACCTGTTTGAAGTGAAAGACGGTGTGCTGTTCACCCCACCGTTCACCTCATCCGCGCTGCCGGGTATTACCCGTGACGCCATCATCAAACTGGCGAAAGAGCTGGGAATTGAAGTGCGTGAGCAGGTGCTGTCGCGCGAATCACTGTACCTGGCGGATGAAGTGTTTATGTCCGGTACGGCGGCAGAAATCACGCCAGTGCGCAGCGTAGACGGGATTCAGGTTGGCGAAGGCCGTTGCGGCCCGGTTACCAAACGCATTCAGCAAGCCTTCTTCGGCCTCTTCACTGGCGAAACCGAAGATAAATGGGGCTGGTTGGATCAAGTTAATCAATAAATACAAAAAATGGGACGGCACGCACCGTCCCATTTACGAGACAGACACTGGGAGTAAATAAAGTATGCCTAAGTACCGTTCCGCCACCACCACTCATGGTCGTAATATGGCGGGTGCTCGTGCGCTGTGGCGCGCCACCGGAATGACCGACGCCGATTTCGGTAAGCCGATTATCGCGGTTGTGAACTCGTTCACCCAATTTGTACCGGGTCACGTCCATCTGCGCGATCTCGGTAAACTGGTCGCCGAACAAATTGAAGCGGCTGGCGGTGTTGCCAAAGAGTTCAACACCATTGCGGTGGATGATGGGATCGCCATGGGCCACGGGGGGATGCTTTATTCACTGCCATCTCGCGAACTGATCGCTGATTCCGTTGAGTATATGGTCAACGCCCACTGCGCCGACGCCATGGTCTGCATCTCTAACTGCGACAAAATCACCCCGGGGATGCTGATGGCTTCCCTGCGATTAAACATTCCGGTGATCTTCGTTTCCGGCGGCCCGATGGAGGCCGGGAAAACCAAACTGTCCGATCAGATCATCAAGCTCGATCTGGTTGATGCGATGATCCAGGGGGCAGACCCGAAAGTTTCTGACTCCCAGAGCGATCAGGTTGAACGTTCCGCCTGCCCAACCTGTGGTTCCTGCTCCGGGATGTTTACCGCTAACTCGATGAACTGCCTGACCGAAGCGCTGGGCCTGTCGCAACCGGGTAATGGCTCGCTGCTGGCGACCCACGCCGACCGTAAGCAGCTGTTCCTCAATGCCGGTAAACGCATTGTTGAATTGACCAAACGTTACTACGAGCAAAACGACGAAAGTGCACTGCCGCGTAATATCGCCAGTAAGGCGGCGTTTGAAAACGCCATGACGCTGGATATCGCAATGGGCGGTTCTACCAACACGGTACTTCACCTGCTGGCGGCGGCGCAGGAAGCGGAAATCGACTTCACCATGAGTGATATCGATAAACTTTCCCGAAAGGTTCCGCAGCTGTGTAAAGTTGCGCCGAGCACCCAGAAATACCATATGGAAGATGTTCATCGTGCTGGTGGTGTTATCGGTATTCTCGGCGAACTGGATCGCGCGGGGTTACTGAACCGTGATGTGAAAAACGTACTTGGCCTGACGTTGCCGCAAACGCTGGAACAATACGACGTTATGCTGACCCAGGATGACGCGGTAAAAAATATGTTCCGCGCTGGCCCAGCGGGTATTCGTACCACACAGGCGTTCTCGCAGGATTGCCGTTGGGATTCTCTCGATGACGACCGCGCAAACGGCTGCATCCGCTCGCTGGAGCACGCGTACAGCAAAGACGGCGGCCTGGCGGTACTCTACGGTAACTTTGCGGAAAACGGCTGCATCGTGAAAACCGCAGGCGTCGATGACAGCATCCTCAAATTCACCGGCCCGGCGAAAGTGTACGAAAGCCAGGACGACGCGGTAGAAGCTATCCTCGGCGGTAAAGTCGTCGCGGGTGATGTCGTAGTGATCCGCTATGAAGGCCCGAAAGGCGGCCCTGGCATGCAGGAAATGCTCTACCCAACCAGCTTCCTGAAATCGATGGGACTCGGCAAAGCCTGTGCGCTGATCACCGACGGTCGTTTCTCCGGCGGGACTTCCGGCCTCTCCATCGGCCACGTTTCACCGGAAGCGGCAAGCGGGGGCAATATCGCGATCATTGAAGATGGCGACCTGATCGAAATCGACATTCCGAATCGCGGCATTCAGTTGCAACTGAGCGAGCAGGAAATTGCCGCGCGTCGTGAAGCGCAGGAAGCGCGTGGCGACCAGGCCTGGACGCCGAAAAACCGTGAACGCCAGGTTTCCTTTGCCTTGCGCGCCTACGCCAGCCTGGCAACCAGCGCCGACAAAGGTGCGGTGCGCGATAAATCGAAACTGGGGGGTTAATGATGGCAGACTCACAACCCCTCTCCGGCGCTCCGGAAGGTGCCGAATATTTAAGAGCGGTGCTACGCGCACCGGTCTATGAAGCGGCGCAGGTCACGCCGCTACAAAAAATGGAAAAGCTGTCATCGCGTCTTGATAACGTGATTCTGGTTAAGCGCGAAGACCGCCAGCCAGTGCACAGCTTTAAGCTGCGTGGCGCATACGCCATGATGGCGGGCCTGACGGAAGAACAGAAAGCGCATGGCGTGATCACCGCCTCGGCGGGTAACCACGCGCAGGGCGTGGCGTTTTCTTCCGCACGGTTAGGCGTGAAGGCGCTGATCGTCATGCCAACCGCCACCGCTGACATCAAAGTTGATGCGGTGCGCGGCTTCGGTGGCGAAGTGCTGCTTCACGGCGCAAACTTTGATGAAGCGAAAGCCAAAGCAATTGAACTGTCGCAGCAGCAGGGCTTCACCTGGGTACCGCCGTTCGATCATCCGATGGTGATCGCCGGGCAAGGCACGCTGGCGCTGGAACTGCTCCAGCAGGACGCCCATCTTGATCGCGTATTTGTACCGGTCGGTGGCGGCGGCCTGGCGGCGGGTGTGGCAGTGCTGATCAAACAGCTGATGCCGCAAATCAAAGTGATCGCCGTAGAAGCGGAAGACTCCGCCTGCCTGAAAGCGGCGCTGGATGCAGGTCATCCCGTTGATTTGCCGCGCGTAGGGCTATTTGCTGAAGGCGTTGCGGTAAAACGCATCGGCGACGAAACCTTCCGTTTATGCCAGGAGTATCTCGACGACATCATCACCGTCGACAGCGATGCTATCTGTGCGGCGATGAAAGACCTGTTCGAAGATGTGCGTGCGGTGGCGGAACCCTCTGGTGCGCTGGCGCTGGCAGGGATGAAAAAATACATCGCCCAGCACAACATTCGCGGAGAACGACTGGCGCATGTACTTTCGGGGGCAAACGTCAATTTCCACGGCCTACGCTACGTCTCGGAACGCTGCGAATTGGGCGAACAGCGTGAAGCGTTGCTGGCGGTGACTATCCCGGAAGAAAAAGGCAGTTTCCTCAAATTCTGCCAGCTGCTTGGCGGGCGCTCGATCACCGAGTTCAACTACCGTTTTGCTGATGCCAAAAACGCCTGCATCTTTGTCGGCGTGCGCCTGAGCCGTGGCCTTGAAGAGCGCAAAGAAATTTTGCAGATGCTCAACGATGGCGGCTACAGCGTGGTTGATCTCTCCGACGACGAAATGGCGAAGCTTCACGTGCGCTATATGGTTGGCGGGCGTCCATCGCATCCGTTGCAGGAACGCCTCTACAGCTTCGAATTCCCGGAATCACCGGGCGCGCTGCTGCGTTTCCTCAACACGCTGGGTACGCACTGGAACATTTCGTTGTTCCATTATCGCAGTCATGGTACTGACTACGGACGCGTGCTGGCGGCGTTTGAGCTTGGCGACCATGAACCGGATTTTGAAACCCGGCTAAATGAGCTGGGCTACGATTGCCACGACGAAACCAATAACCCGGCGTTCAGGTTCTTTTTGGCGGGTTAACTCAGCTTTTCGGTTTTCAGGCCCACAAAGTAAAGTGGGCCTAATATCCAGATATGATCTTCCCTCAGTTATTGGGCTTTTCTGCCAGTCCGAAGCATCCACTCATTCAATTTTGCGAGACGTTTTCCAGAAGGCGCTCAACCCGCTTGTGGTGAAACTCGGCTCACAATATCGTTAGCACCGCCATTTTGGTTATTTGTGCACCGCTATCACTTGCACCAGTCAAAAACAATGTATAAAATTTTATACGCAAGGATGTTATGTTACTCACCCTGGCTCTCTCCAATGAAAAAGAAATTCGATGGGTGGGATCTTCTCTGGAGGATCTCCTGGCTTTTCCCATAACGGTACGTAAAGCCGTCGGTTATCAGCTTCACAAAATTCAGTATGGAATTGAACCCGATGACTGGAAACCGTTTTCAGAAATTGGGGCTGGGGTAAATGAAATTCGTATTCGTGACAACAATGGCATCTATCGCGTTATGTATGTTGCGAAGTTCGTAGAAGCGCTCTACGTTTTGCATAGTTTCCAGAAACAGACGCAACAAACCAGTCAGCACGATAAAAACATCGCCAGAACGCGTTATAACCGGGTGGTGCAACAACGGAGAAACAGCCTGTGATTGCCAAAACTGATAGTGATATTCGCCATGTGACACCATCTGGCGGTAATGTTTTTGCTGATTTGGGGTTTGATAAGCAGGAAGCTGAAAAGCTTTACGCTGATTCCCTGAGTGAAATTGAAAACACGTTAGTCATCAAAGAACAGCTCATGGAAGAAATTACCCTCTGGATTAAGCAAAACCAGATGAAGCAAGCCGAGGTGGCAACCGTTTTACATATATCACGGCCGCGCGTTTCGGATGTCGTCAACAAGAAATGCAGCAAATTCACCATCGATGCTCTGGTGAATATGCTTAGCCGTATTGGGAAGCCCGTTAGGGTAATGGTGGGGCCATAAAACTAATTCGGCAAAATCTTCCAGAACGCCTCAATCAGCGGCTCATGCAGCCGCTTTTTCTGCGCACAAACGCCCAGCTCGAACGGCGTTTTCTCATCGCTGCGCTCTAAAATCATCACGCGGTTACGCACCGGTTCCGGGCTGTTTTCCAGCACTACTTCCGGCAACAGCGCCACGCCGCAGCCGAGCGCCACCATTGATACCATTGCTTCATGTCCACCGACCGTGGCGTAAATCATCGGGTTGCTGATTTTATTGCGTCGAAACCATAGTTCAATGCGGCGGCGCACCGGTCCCTGATCGGCCATGATAAACGGCACTGTAGACCAGTCCGGCTTCTCTGCCGAAACCTGGTTACGCACCGGGCAGGGCAGCGCGGGCGCAATCAGCACTACTGCCAGATTCTCCAGCATCGAAAACGCCACCGCGCCGGGCAAAGTTTCCGGTTTACCCGCAATCGCCAGATCCGCTTCTCCCGTGACCACCTTTTCCATCGCATCTGCCGCATCACCAGTAGTGAGTTTAATCTCCACTGACGGATGTTCCGCGCGGAAGCGGTCGAGAATCGGTGGAAGATGGCTGTAAGCGGCGGTCACCGAGCAGAAGATATGTAATTCTCCTGAGAGCGACGGCCCTTGCTGATCGATGGTGTGGCGCAGTTGCTGATACTGCAACAGCGTTTGCTGGGCGAAAAAACGCAGCTCTTCCCCCGCTTCCGTCAGCGTTACCGTGCGGTTATCGCGCACAAACAGCGGCTGACCAAGATCTTCTTCCAGGCGCTGAATCTGCCGTGAGAGCGTGGATGGGCTTACGTGCATCGCCCGCGCGCTGCGGCCAAAATGGCGGCTTTCCGCCAGATGCAGGAAGGTTTTCAGATCGCGTAAATCCAATGGCGCAGCCCTCAATGTTGACGTTGCAAAAATTGCAATGTGACGTTGTGAATATATCAATTTCCGCAATAAATTTCCTGTCATATAGTGAATTCAATCTCGCAAACGCGAACCGAACAATAAGAAGCACAACATCACGAGGAATCACCATGGCTAACTACTTCAATACACTGAATCTGCGCCAGCAGCTGGCACAGTTGGGCAAATGTCGTTTTATGGGGCGCGATGAATTCGCCGACGGCGCGAGCTACCTTCAGGGTAAAAAAGTGGTCATCGTCGGCTGTGGCGCACAGGGTCTGAATCAGGGCCTGAACATGCGTGATTCTGGTCTCGATATCTCCTACGCTCTGCGTAAAGAAGCAATCGCTGAGAAACGCGCATCCTGGCGTAAAGCGACCGAAAACGGTTTTAAAGTGGGTACTTACGAAGAACTGATCCCGCAGGCGGATCTGGTGGTCAACCTGACGCCGGACAAGCAGCACTCTGATGTAGTGCGCACCGTACAGCCACTGATGAAAGACGGCGCGGCGCTGGGTTATTCGCACGGTTTCAACATCGTCGAAGTGGGCGAGCAGATCCGTAAAGACATCACCGTAGTAATGGTTGCGCCGAAATGCCCTGGCACCGAAGTACGTGAAGAGTACAAACGTGGATTCGGCGTACCGACGCTGATTGCCGTTCATCCGGAAAACGATCCGAAAGGCGAAGGCATGGCGATCGCTAAAGCATGGGCGGCAGCAACCGGTGGCCACCGTGCGGGCGTGCTGGAATCTTCCTTCGTTGCGGAAGTGAAATCTGACCTGATGGGCGAGCAAACTATTCTGTGCGGTATGTTGCAGGCTGGCTCTCTGCTGTGCTTCGACAAGCTGGTGGAAGAAGGCACCGATCCGGCATACGCAGAAAAACTGATTCAGTTCGGTTGGGAAACCATCACCGAAGCGCTGAAACAGGGCGGCATCACGCTGATGATGGACCGTCTCTCTAACCCGGCGAAACTGCGTGCTTACGCGCTGTCAGAACAACTGAAAGAGATCATGGCACCGCTGTTCCAGAAACATATGGACGACATCATCTCCGGCGAATTCTCCTCCGGCATGATGGCGGACTGGGCCAACGACGATAAGAAACTGCTGACCTGGCGTGAAGAAACCGGCAAAACCGCGTTCGAAACCGCGCCGCAGTATGAAGGCAAAATCGGCGAGCAGGAGTACTTCGATAAGGGCGTACTGATGATCGCGATGGTGAAAGCGGGTGTTGAACTGGCGTTCGAAACCATGGTCGATTCCGGCATCATTGAAGAATCTGCTTACTATGAATCACTGCATGAACTGCCGCTGATTGCCAACACCATCGCCCGTAAGCGTCTGTACGAAATGAACGTGGTTATCTCTGATACCGCCGAGTACGGTAACTATCTGTTCTCTTACGCTTGTGTACCGCTGCTGAAACCGTTTATGGCAGAGCTGCAACCGGGCGACCTGGGTAAAGCTATTCCGGAAGGTGCGGTAGATAACGCGCAGTTGCGTGATGTGAACGAAGCGATTCGCAGCCATGCGATTGAGCAGGTAGGTAAGAAACTGCGCGGCTATATGACGGATATGAAACGTATTGCTGTTGCGGGTTAATAGCGATTCAGAGTTCAAGGCCTTCTCCTGGAGAAGGCCTTGCTGTTAGTTGCGGTATAACACCTTAATGATGTGGTAACCGAACTGGGTATGCAGCGGGCCAGTCGGCTCCAGCACCGGACAAGAGAAAACCACTTTATCGAACGCCGGAACCATCTGACCCTGGCGGAATTCACCTAAATCACCACCGCGCTTGCCTGACGGGCAAATGGAGTGTTTCTTCGCCAGCTTGCCGAAATCGGCACCGTTCTTAATCTGCTCGAGAAGATCCAGAGCCAGTTTCTCTTCTTTTACAAGGATATGCAGTGCTGCTGCTGTTTTTGCCATGATCGTGCCTTGAGTGGTAAGGATGAGGCTGGCTATACTACCACGCTGTTATTTTCCCCTCCCGACTTTCATTGAGCGATTTTCCTATGCGTCTAAACCCCGGCCAACAACAAGCTGTCGAATTCGTTACCGGCCCCTGCCTGGTGCTGGCGGGTGCGGGTTCCGGTAAAACTCGTGTTATCACCAATAAAATCGCCCATCTGATCCGCGGTTGCGGTTATCAGGCGCGACATATCGCGGCGGTGACCTTTACCAATAAGGCGGCGCGCGAGATGAAAGAGCGTGTCGGGCAGACGCTGGGGCGTAAAGAGGCGCGCGGGCTGATGATCTCCACCTTCCACACGCTGGGGCTGGATATCATCAAACGCGAGTATGCAGCATTGGGGATGAAGGCAAACTTCTCGTTGTTTGACGATACCGATCAGCTTGCTTTGCTTAAAGAGTTGACCGAAGGGCTGATCGAAGATGACAAAGTTCTCTTGCAACAGCTAATTTCGACCATCTCCAATTGGAAAAACGATCTAAAAACACCGACGCAGGCGGCGGCAGAGGCAAAGGGCGAGCGGGATCGAATTTTTGCCCATTGTTATGGACTGTATGATGCGCACCTGAAAGCGTGCAATGTTCTCGACTTCGACGATCTGATTTTATTGCCGACGTTACTTCTGCAACGCAATGAAGAAGTACGCGAGCGCTGGCAGAACAAAATTCGCTACCTGCTGGTGGATGAGTATCAGGACACCAACACCAGCCAGTATGAACTGGTGAAACTGCTGGTGGGCAGCCGCGCGCGCTTTACCGTGGTGGGTGACGATGACCAGTCGATCTACTCCTGGCGCGGCGCACGTCCGCAAAACCTGGTGCTGCTGAGTCAGGATTTCCCGGCGTTGAAGGTGATTAAACTCGAGCAGAACTACCGCTCTTCCGGGCGTATTCTGAAAGCGGCGAATATTCTGATCGCCAATAACCCGCACGTCTTTGAAAAGCGTCTGTTCTCCGAACTGGGCTACGGCGCGGAACTAAAAGTTTTAAGCGCGAATAACGAGGAACATGAAGCAGAGCGCGTCACGGGGGAGTTGATTGCACATCACTTCGTCAATAAAACGCAGTACAAAGATTACGCTATTCTTTATCGCGGTAACCATCAGTCGCGGGTGTTTGAAAAATTCCTGATGCAAAACCGCATCCCGTACAAAATATCCGGTGGTACGTCGTTTTTCTCTCGTCCTGAAATCAAGGATTTGCTGGCTTATCTGCGCGTGCTGACTAACCCGGACGATGACAGCGCATTTCTGCGTATCGTTAACACGCCGAAGCGAGAGATTGGCCCGGCTACGCTGAAAAAGCTGGGTGAGTGGGCGATGACGCGCAATAAAAGCATGTTTACCGCCAGCTTTGATATGGGCCTGAGTCAGACGCTTAGCGGACGTGGTTATGAAGCATTGACCCGCTTCACTCACTGGTTGGCAGAAATCCAGCGTCTGGCGGAGCGGGAGCCGATTGCCGCGGTGCGTGATCTGATCCACGGCATGGATTATGAATCCTGGCTGTATGAAACATCGCCCAGTCCGAAAGCCGCCGAAATGCGCATGAAGAACGTTAACCAGTTATTTAGCTGGATGACGGAGATGCTGGAAGGCAGCGAACTGGATGAGCCGATGACGTTAACCCAGGTGGTGACGCGCTTTACTCTTCGCGACATGATGGAACGGGGTGAAAGCGAGGAAGAACTGGATCAGGTGCAACTGATGACTCTGCACGCGTCGAAAGGGCTGGAGTTTCCCTATGTCTACATGGTCGGTATGGAAGAAGGTTTTTTGCCGCACCAGAGCAGCATCGATGAAGATAATATCGATGAGGAGCGGCGACTGGCCTATGTCGGCATTACCCGCGCCCAGAAGGAATTGACCTTTACGCTGTGTAAAGAACGCCGTCAGTACGGCGAACTGGTGCGCCCGGAGCCAAGCCGCTTCCTGCTGGAGCTGCCGCAGGATGATCTGATTTGGGAACAAGAGCGTAAAGTGGTCAGCGCCGAAGAACGGATGCAGAAAGGGCAAAGCCATCTGGCAAATCTGAAAGCGATGATGGCGGCAAAACGAGGAAAATAATCAAGGCCGGATAAGAAGCGAGCATCGCATCCAGCACCTTGCACGTTAATGCACTTCCAGCGGCCAGTGGACATAGCTCTGCCACTGGCTTTCCTGATCGATAACCTCTGTACCCAGCGGATGCTGGATCAGCCAACCTTGTGGCAGCGTTAAGGTCAACTGCTCATGATCGGCCTGTAATTTAATATCTGGTACTAAATCATCACGACGACGGCTGGCAAAAATGATGGCGAGGCGCAGTAAACGACAGAGTTGTTCTGCGACGCGCGGCGGTACGGCATTTTGCTGATGCAGCGATGAGAGATCGACCGGATTCGTCTGGTTGAGTAATAACGTCGCCAGCAGCTTTTTCTGCGCGGGGGTAAAACCGGGAAGATCCAGGTTACGCACCAGATAAGCGGCATGTTGCGGCGCTTGTTTGAAATCAACGCTAAGGCCAATTTCATGAAGCTGACAGGCGCTGACCAGTAAATCGCGGCTAATCGCTTCAAGATGCCAGATATTTTCGACCTGATCGAACAAGTTAGCGGCGAGTTTAGCCACACGCTGTGCTTGATCGGTATCAATCATAAAGCGACGTTGAATATTACGCAGTGTTCGGCTGCGAATATCCTGCTCGACCGCCAGATGTAACATGCCGTAAACCAGGCCTTCACGCAGTGCGCCGCCGGCCAGCGTCATACACTGGATATTCAGCTCGGTAAAAATGGCTATCAGGATCGCCAGACCACTTGGGAATACTAACGCGCGTTCCAGCGTCAGCCCTTCGATTTCCAACTCTTCCAGCCTGCCACAGTGAATAGCGCGCTGTTTCAGTTGCTGCAATTTCGCCAGGGTAATGCGTTCATCCATACCCTGCGCCATCATGATTTCCTGCAAAGCCTGCACGGTGCCGGAAGCACCAACGCACACCTTCCAGCCGTGATAGCGCAATTCATCGGCAACTGGACGTAGCACTTCGCGCGCGGCTTGTTCGGCTGCGACAAAGTTTTCTTGCCCCAGATTACGATCGGCAAAATAGCGCTCAAGCCAGGTAACGCAGCCCATAGACAGGCTGAACAAGGACGTCGTTTGTGCGCCGGTGCCGGTTACCAGTTCAGTACTGGCGCCGCCGATATCTACCACCAGGCGCTGATCTGCACCGCCAGTGGTGTGAGCAACGCCCTGATAAATCAGGCGTGCTTCCTCTTCACCGCTAATGACCTGTACCGGACAGCCAAGGATTTCCTGCGCTTTAGCGATGAAATCACCAGCATTGACGGCAAGACGTAACGTCGCCGTGGCGACAACGCGAATTTGCGAGGGAGGGATATCTTGCAAACGTTCAGCAAACAGACGCAGGCATTGCCAGCCGCGCTCCATTGCTTCATTAGACAGGGCATTTTCGCTGTTCAGGCCAGCAGCCAGACGCACTTTGCGTTTAATTCGCGTCAGCGTCTGGATACTGCCAGCCACCTCGCGCACAACCAGCATATGAAAACTATTCGAACCGAGATCAATAGCGGCATAAAGCGACGAGGTGGAACCCATACTCTTCATCCTTCAATCTGTCTCTGCGTTGGCTGCGTTCTTTCACCCAAATCACTTACTACAATAAGCTCGTCGGGATTCATTCTCTTGCCATCTTGATATAGTTTGAATGATTTTGAGTATGACATTTTTTATTTAACCTGAACGACGACGATTACGCGGAGCGCCAGTACGACGCGGACCATTGCCTGTACGCGGGCGCGTGAGGCGCAGCGGTTTTGGCAGATCGGTCATCAATGCGTCCGGATTGTATTTGCTTACCGGAATTGAGTGACCAATATAGGTCTCAATAGCAGGCAAATTCAATGCATACTCTTCACATGCCAGGCTGATGGAATGACCACTTGCGCCAGCGCGGCCTGTACGACCAATACGGTGAACGTAATCTTCACAGTCATCGGGTAAATCGTAGTTAAAGACGTGCGTCACAGCCGGGATATGCAGGCCACGCGCGGCAACATCGGTGGCAACCAGAATATCCAAATCACCACGGGTAAATTCATCAAGAATACGCAGACGTTTTTTCTGCGCTACATCACCCGTTAACAGGCCAACACGATGACCATCTGCCGCCAGGTGACCCCAGATCTCTTCACAACGATGTTTGGTGTTGGCGAAAATAATCGCTCTGTCTGGCCACTCTTCTTCGATCAGCGTTTGTAATAAACGCATCTTTTCTTCGTTAGAAGGGTAGAAAAGTTCTTCTTTAATGCGGTGGCCCGTTTTCTGTTCCGGTTCCACTTCAATATATTCGGCATTGTTCATCTGCTCGAACGCCAGTTCACGTACCCGGTACGAAAGCGTGGCGGAGAACAGCATGTTGAGACGCTGGTTTGCAGGCGGCATACGGCGGAACAGCCAGCGGATATCTTTAATAAAGCCCAGATCGTACATACGATCGGCTTCGTCCAGCACCACTACCTGAATGGCGCCGAGGTTGATGTGGTTCTGTTTGGCGTAGTCGATCAAACGACCCGTAGTGCCAATCAAAATGTCAACGCCGCTTTCCAGCACTTTCAGCTGTTTGTCGTAGCCGTCGCCACCGTAAGCCAGACCCAATTTCAGGCCAGTAGCTTGCGCCAGTGGCTCCGCATCGGCGTGGATCTGCACGGCAAGTTCACGCGTCGGTGCCATAATTAAGGCACGCGGTTGATTCACCTTGCGATCGGCAATCGCAGGATGAGAGAGAAGATAATGAAACGTTGACGTAAGAAACGCCATCGTTTTTCCGGTACCGGTTTGCGCCTGCCCGGCTACGTCACGACCCACCAGCGTTAGCGGAAGGGCCAGTGCCTGAATGGGCGTACAGTTATGAAACCCTTTTTTTTCAAGGGCTTCTACAACTTTCGGATGCAGGGCGAAGTCGGAAAACTTCTGTTCTGTTAAATGTGTTTTGCTCATAGTGTGGTAGAATATCAGCTTACTATTGCTTTACGAAAGCGTATCCGGTGAAATAAAGTCAACCTTTAGTTGGTTAATGTTACACCAACAACGAAACCAACACGCCAGGCTTATTCCTGTGGAGTTATATATGAGCGATAAAATTATTCACCTGACTGACGACAGTTTTGACACGGATGTACTCAAAGCGGACGGGGCGATCCTCGTTGATTTCTGGGCAGAGTGGTGCGGTCCGTGCAAAATGATCGCCCCGATTCTGGATGAAATCGCTGACGAATATCAGGGCAAACTGACCGTTGCAAAACTGAACATCGATCAAAACCCTGGCACTGCGCCGAAATATGGCATCCGTGGTATCCCGACTCTGCTGCTGTTCAAAAACGGCGAATTGGCCGCAACCAAAGTGGGCGCACTGTCTAAAGGTCAGTTGAAAGAGTTCCTCGACGCTAACCTGGCGTAAGGGAATTTCATGTTCGGGTGCCCCGTCGCTAAAAACTGGACGCCCGGCGTGAGTCATGCTAACTTAATGTTGACTTCGTATTAAACATACCTTATTAAGTTTGAATCTTGTAATATCCAACGCTTCCTGTTTTTCTTAAATGCGAAGTGAACAGATTTCTGGCTCGTCACTCAATCCGTCTTGTCGTTTCAGTTCTGCGTACTCTCCTGTGACCAGACAGCGAAAAGACATGAGTTGATGACCGTAAACAGGCATGGATGATCCTGCCATACCATTCACAACATTAAGTTCGAGATTTACCCCAAGTTTAAGAACTCACACCACTATGAATCTTACCGAATTAAAGAATACGCCGGTTTCTGAGCTGATCACTCTCGGCGAAAATATGGGGCTGGAAAACCTGGCTCGTATGCGTAAGCAGGACATTATTTTTGCCATCCTGAAGCAGCACGCAAAGAGTGGCGAAGATATCTTTGGTGATGGCGTACTGGAGATATTGCAGGATGGATTTGGTTTCCTCCGTTCCGCAGACAGCTCCTACCTCGCCGGCCCTGATGACATCTACGTTTCTCCTAGCCAAATCCGCCGTTTCAACCTCCGCACTGGTGATACCATCTCTGGTAAGATTCGCCCGCCGAAAGAAGGTGAACGCTATTTTGCGCTGCTGAAGGTTAACGAAGTTAACTTCGACAAACCAGAAAACGCCCGTAACAAAATCCTCTTTGAGAACTTAACGCCGCTGCACGCAAACTCTCGTCTGCGTATGGAGCGTGGTAACGGTTCTACCGAAGATTTAACCGCACGCGTACTGGATCTGGCATCGCCTATCGGTCGTGGGCAACGTGGTCTGATTGTGGCACCGCCAAAAGCGGGTAAAACCATGCTGCTGCAGAACATTGCTCAGAGCATCGCTTACAACCATCCAGACTGCGTACTGATGGTTCTGCTGATTGACGAACGCCCGGAAGAAGTGACCGAGATGCAGCGTCTGGTTAAAGGTGAAGTTGTTGCTTCTACCTTCGACGAACCAGCATCTCGCCACGTTCAGGTTGCGGAAATGGTGATCGAGAAGGCAAAACGCCTGGTTGAGCATAAGAAAGACGTTATTATTCTGCTCGACTCCATCACTCGTCTGGCTCGTGCCTACAACACCGTCGTACCGGCTTCCGGTAAAGTGTTGACCGGTGGTGTGGACGCCAACGCCCTGCATCGTCCGAAACGCTTCTTCGGCGCAGCACGTAATGTGGAAGAGGGCGGCAGCCTGACCATCATTGCAACGGCGCTAATCGATACCGGCTCCAAAATGGACGAAGTTATCTACGAAGAGTTTAAAGGTACAGGTAACATGGAACTGCATCTCTCTCGTAAGATCGCTGAAAAACGCGTCTTCCCGGCAATCGACTACAACCGTTCTGGTACTCGTAAAGAAGAGTTGCTTACCACTCAGGAAGAGCTGCAGAAAATGTGGATCCTGCGCAAAATCATTCACCCGATGGGCGAAATCGACGCAATGGAATTCCTCATTAATAAGCTTGCGATGACCAAGACCAATGATGATTTCTTCGAGATGATGAAACGCTCATAAGTTAGTGTTACAGCAAAACGCCACGTGTTTACGTGGCGTTTTGCTTTTATATCTGTAATCTTAGCGGTATACCTGTGATGGTGTGAAAATTCCTGGTTTTTGCGGGTGTTTTATGCGATTTACATACCGATTGGTTGATTTTTGCACAAGTTTGATGGGTTCAGAAAGTAGTTTCCCTTCTGAATAAAGGTCTTCGTGGGTATACTTCAGCTAATAATTTTCTCTGAGAGCATGCATTGTGAATTTACTGACAGTGAGTACTGATCTCATCAGTATTTTTTTATTCACGACACTGTTTCTGTTTTTTGCCCGCAAGGTGGCAAAAAAAGTCGGTTTAGTGGATAAACCTAACTTCCGCAAACGTCACCAGGGATTGATACCGCTCGTTGGGGGTATTTCGGTTTACGCAGGGATTTGCTTCACGTTCGGAATTGTCGATTACTATATTCCACATGCAGCTCTCTACTTGGCTTGTGCCGGTGTCCTTGTGTTCATCGGCGCGCTGGATGACCGTTTTGATATCAGCGTAAAAATCCGCGCTACCATACAAGCTATCATTGGCGTCGTTATGATGGTGTTCGGGAAGCTTTATCTCAGTAGCCTTGGATATATCTTTGGCTCCTGGGAGATGGTGCTTGGACCGTTTGGTTACTTCCTGACGCTGTTTGCTGTCTGGGCGGCGATTAATGCCTTCAACATGGTCGATGGTATTGATGGCTTGCTGGGCGGGTTATCCTGTGTCTCGTTTGCGGCAATCGGTATGATTTTGTGGTTCGACGGGCAAACCAGCCTCGCTATCTGGTGCTTTGCCATGATCGCCGCCATCCTGCCTTATATCATGCTCAACCTTGGTATTCTGGGGCGTCGCTACAAAGTCTTTATGGGCGATGCGGGGAGTACGCTGATTGGTTTTACTGTTATCTGGATCCTGTTGGAAACTACCCAGGGAGCTACGCATCCAATCAGCCCGGTTACCGCCTTATGGATCATTGCTATCCCGCTGATGGACATGGTGGCGATTATGTATCGTCGTTTGCGTAAAGGCATGAGTCCATTCTCACCTGACCGACAGCACATTCATCATTTGATCATGCGCGCTGGATTTACTTCTCGTCAGGCGTTTGTGTTGATTACCCTTGCTGCAGCGCTACTCGCTTCTATTGGCGTACTGGCAGAATATTCTCATTTTGTCCCGGAATGGGTCATGCTGGTGCTCTTTTTGCTAGCATTCTTCCTCTATGGATATTGCATTAAGCGTGCCTGGAAAGTTGCTCGCTTTATTAAGCGCGTAAAACGCAGACTGCGTAGAAATCGTGGTGGCAGCCCCAATTTAACCAAATAAATGAGGATGTGATGACACAACCAATGCCTGGGAAACCGGCCGAAGACGCTGAAAATGAACTGGATATTCGTGGGTTGTTTCGTACCTTGTGGGCTGGGAAGCTGTGGATTATTGGCATGGGGCTGGCGTTTGCCTTAATCGCGTTGGCGTATACTTTTTTTGCGCGTCAGGAGTGGAGTGCGACGGCGATTACCGATCGTCCAACCGTGAATATGCTGGGCGGGTACTACTCGCAGCAGCAATTTTTGCGTAACCTGGATGTTCGTTCAAATATGGCCCCTGCCGACCAACCATCGGTTATGGATGAAGCCTATAAAGAGTTTGTTATGCAACTGGCATCGTGGGATACCCGCCGCGATTTCTGGTTGCAGACTGACTATTACAAACAGCGGATGGTCGGTAACAGTAAAGCCGATGCGGCTCTGCTGGATGAAATGATCAACAACATCCTGTTTATTCCTGGTGATTTCGCCCGCTCGGTCAATGACAGCGTTAAGCTGGTTGCCGAAACCGCCCCCGATGCTAATAACCTGCTTCGTCAATATGTTGCTTTTGCCAGCCAGCGTGCAGCCAGTCATCTGAATGATGAGCTGAAAGGCGCATGGGCGGCGCGCACTATTCAGATGAAAGCTCAGGTGAAGCGTCAGGAAGAAGTGGCTAAGTCCATCTACGACCGCCGGATGAACAGTATTGAACAGGCACTTAAAATCGCCGAGCAACACAATATTTCTCGCAGTGCGACAGACGTGCCAGCCGAGGAATTACCTGATTCAGAAATGTTCCTGTTGGGGCGTCCGATGCTCCAGGCGCGACTGGAAAATTTACAGGCTGTCGGCCCAGCCTTTGATCTCGACTATGATCAGAATCGGGCCATGTTAAACACCCTTAATGTTGGTCCAACCCTGGATCCGCGTTTTCAGACCTATCGCTATTTGCGTACACCGGAAGAACCGGTAAAACGCGATAGCCCACGTCGTGCCTTCCTGATGATTATGTGGGGCATTGTCGGGGGGCTGATCGGGGCTGGTGTCGCATTAACCCGCCGTTGCTCGAAATAGCAACACAGCTGTGGTGAGCGCAAAGGCGCTCGCCGCTTATTCGAAGAGAATCGATGTGAAAGTACTGACTGTATTTGGTACGCGCCCGGAAGCCATCAAGATGGCGCCGTTGGTGCATGCGTTGGCAAAAGATCCTTTTTTTGAGGCTAAAGTTTGCGTCACTGCGCAGCATCGGGAGATGCTCGATCAGGTGCTGAAACTCTTTTCCATTGTACCTGACTACGATCTCAACATAATGCAGCCAGGACAGGGCCTGACAGAGATAACCTGTCGGATTCTGGAAGGACTAAAACCTATTCTTGCCGAGTTCAAACCAGACGTTGTACTGGTTCACGGTGATACTACCACCACACTGGCAACCAGCCTGGCAGCGTTTTATCAGCGAATTCCTGTTGGTCACGTTGAGGCCGGACTGCGCACGGGCGATCTCTATTCGCCGTGGCCGGAAGAGGCTAACCGTACATTGACCGGGCATCTGGCGATGTACCATTTCTCACCAACTGAAACTTCCCGGCAAAATTTGCTGCGTGAAAACGTCGCTGACAGCCGAATATTTATTACCGGTAATACAGTAATTGATGCGCTGCTGTGGGTGCGCGACCAGGTAATGAGCAGCGATACGCTGCGTTCAGAACTGGCGGCAAATTACCCGTTTATCGACCCCGATAAAAAGATGATTCTGGTGACCGGTCACAGGCGTGAGAGCTTTGGTCGTGGTTTTGAAGAAATCTGCCATGCGCTGGCTGAAATTGCTACCACTCATCAGGACATCCAGATTGTTTATCCGGTACACCTTAACCCGAATGTCAGAGAGCCGGTCAATCGCATTCTGGGGCATGTGAAAAATGTCATTTTGATTGATCCCCAGGAGTATTTACCGTTTGTCTGGTTGATGAACCATGCCTGGTTGATTTTGACTGACTCTGGCGGCATTCAGGAAGAAGCACCTTCTCTGGGTAAACCGGTGCTGGTGATGCGCGATACCACCGAACGCCCAGAAGCGGTGACCGCAGGTACGGTACGTCTGGTGGGGACGGATAAGCAACGGATCGTCGAGGAAGTGACGCGTCTTTTAGAAGACGAAGATGAATATCAAACTATGAGCCGAGCCCATAACCCGTATGGTGATGGTCAGGCATGCTCTCGCATTTTGGAAGCGTTAAAAAATAATCGGATATCACTATGAGTTTTGCGACCATTTCTGTTATCGGACTGGGTTATATCGGGCTGCCAACGGCGGCTGCGTTTGCCTCACGGCAAAAACAGGTGATTGGTGTTGATATCAACCAACAAGCGGTTGATACCATCAATCGTGGCGAAATCCATATCGTCGAACCTGATTTAGCGAGCGTGGTAAAAACTGCCGTAGAAGGTGGTTTTTTACGAGCGAGCACGACGCCGGTTGAGGCTGATGCCTGGCTGATTGCTGTCCCAACGCCATTTAAAGGCGATCATGAGCCGGATATGGCCTACGTCGAATCGGCTGCCCGCTCCATTGCGCCAGTGCTGAAAAAAGGCGCGTTGGTGATCCTTGAATCCACCTCGCCGGTGGGTTCAACCGAGAAGATGGCAGAATGGTTAGCAGAGATGCGTCCGGACCTGACTTTCCCGCAGCAGGTGGGTGAGCAGGCGGACGTCAATATTGCTTATTGCCCGGAACGCGTGTTGCCGGGCCAGGTGATGGTCGAGCTGATTAAAAACGATCGCGTCATTGGCGGCATGACGCCAGTTTGCTCGGCGCGCGCCAGCGAACTGTACAAAATTTTCCTCGAAGGTGAGTGTGTCGTCACTAACTCGCGGACGGCGGAAATGTGTAAGCTCACAGAAAACAGCTTCCGCGACGTGAATATTGCTTTTGCTAACGAACTGTCGCTGATTTGTGCCGAGCAAGGAATTAACGTCTGGGAACTGATTCGTTTGGCGAATCGCCATCCACGAGTCAATATTCTCCAGCCTGGTCCGGGTGTGGGCGGTCACTGCATTGCCGTCGACCCGTGGTTTATCGTGGCGCAGAACCCGCAGCAGGCGCGGCTTATCCGTACCGCGCGTGAAGTGAACGATCACAAACCTTTCTGGGTGATTGATCAGGTGAAAGCGGCGGTCGCTGATTGTTTGGCTGCCACTGATAAACGCGCCAGTGAACTGAAAATTGCCTGCTTTGGTCTGGCGTTTAAACCGAATATTGATGACCTGCGCGAAAGCCCGGCGATGGAAATCGCTGAACTGATCGCCCAGTGGCACAGCGGCGAAACGCTGGTTGTTGAACCTAATATTCACCAGTTGCCGAAAAAACTGACCGGGCTTTGCACGCTGGCGCAGCTTGACGAGGCGCTGGCGACGGCAGATGTGCTAGTGATGTTGGTAGATCACAGCCAGTTTAAAGCCATTAGCGGCGATGATGTTCAGCAGCAGTATGTGGTGGATACCAAAGGAGTCTGGCGCTGATACTGATTACAGTAAACGACTGTGTTGAGGGAGATAGAGAATGCCCGTCCGTGCCAGTATTGAACCACTAACCTGGGAAAACGCCTTTTTTGGCGTTAACAGCGCCATCGTGCGCATTAGTCCTGACGCACCGCTCCTGACGCCAGGCGTTTTGGCGCCGTGGTCACGAGTACAGGCCAAAATTGCCGCATCCAATACCGAAGAACTAGATGTCCTGCAACAGCTGGGATTCTCGCTGGTCGAAGGAGAAGTGGATTTTGCGCTCCCCGTGATCAACGTCAGTGAAAGCCGTGCGGAAGTGGCTCAAGAAGCAGATATTCCAGTACTACGCCAGTTAGCCCGCGAAGCATTCGCCCAAAGCCGTTTTCGTATGCCGTGGTATGCACCCGATGCCAGTGGTCGCTTTTACGCGCAGTGGATTGAAAATGCCGTGCGCGGCACCTTTGATCATCAATGCCTGGTTTTACGCGCGGCGTCCGGAGAGATTCGCGGCTATGTTTCTCTACGAGAGTTGAATGCCACTGACGCGCGCATTGGTTTACTGGCAGGACGCGGCGCAGGTGCTGAACTGATGCAAACGGCGCTAAACTGGGCGTATGCTCGCGGTAAAACAACATTGCGGGTGGCGACCCAGATGGGCAACACCGCCGCGCTTAAACGATACATACAAAGTGGTGCGAATGTAGAAAGCACCGCGTACTGGTTATACAGGTGATCACATGATTCCATTTAACGCACCGCCGGTGGTGGGCACCGAACTCGACTATATGCAGTCGGCAATGGGTAGCGGAAAACTGTGCGGCGATGGCGGTTTTACCCGTCGCTGCCAGCAGTGGCTGGAGCAACGTTTTGGCAGCGCCAAAGTACTGCTGACGCCATCCTGCACCGCTTCTCTGGAGATGGCGGCGCTGCTGCTGGATATCCAACCGGGCGATGAAGTGATCATGCCGAGCTACACCTTTGTCTCCACCGCCAACGCCTTTGTGCTGCGTGGAGCAAAAATCGTTTTTGTCGATGTTCGCCCGGACACTATGAATATCGACGAAACGCTGATTGAAGCGGCGATCACCGACAAAACGCGCGTTATCGTGCCGGTGCATTACGCGGGCGTGGCCTGCGAAATGGACACCATTATGGCGTTGGCGAAAAAGCATAATCTGTTTGTGGTGGAAGATGCCGCTCAGGGCGTGATGTCCACTTACAAAGGGCGAGCGCTGGGAACCATTGGCCATATTGGCTGCTTTAGCTTCCATGAAACCAAAAACTACACGGCGGGCGGTGAAGGCGGGGCGACGCTAATTAATGATAAAGCGTTGATTGAACGTGCCGAGATCATCCGTGAAAAAGGGACTAACCGCAGCCAGTTCTTCCGTGGTCAGGTCGATAAATATACCTGGCGCGATATTGGCTCCAGCTATTTGATGTCCGATCTGCAAGCTGCGTACCTTTGGGCGCAACTGGAAGCCGCTGAACGTATCAACCAGCAACGTCTGGCGTTGTGGCAAAATTACTACGATGCGTTAGCACCTCTGGCGAAAGCCGGGCGTATCGAACTGCCGTCGATTCCGGATGACTGCGTGCAGAACGCGCATATGTTCTACATCAAGCTGCGGGATATTGATGACCGGAGCGCGTTGATTAGCTTCCTGAAGGAAGCGGAAATCATGGCGGTGTTCCATTACATTCCGCTGCACGGTTGCCCTGCGGGTGAACGCTTTGGTGAGTTTCACGGTGAAGATCGCTACACCACCAAAGAGAGCGAGCGCCTGCTGCGCCTGCCGTTGTTCTACAACTTGTCGCCCGTCAATCAGCGCACGGTGATTGCGACCTTGTTGAACTACTTCTCCTGATATGTCGCTGGCAAAAGCATCCTTGTGGACGGCGGCCAGTACGCTGGTCAAGATTGGCGCTGGGTTACTGGTTGGTAAATTATTGGCGGTGTCATTTGGTCCGGCAGGACTAGGGTTGGCGGCAAATTTCCGCCAGTTGATAACCGTGCTCGGTGTGCTTGCCGGGGCGGGCATCTTTAATGGCGTAACCAAATACGTTGCCCAGTACCACGATAATCCGCAGCAGCTGCGCCGTGTGGTCGGCACTTCATCTGCGATGGTGCTTGGCTTCTCCACGCTGATGGCGCTGGTCTTTGTGCTGGCGGCTGCGCCAATCAGCCAGGGATTGTTTGGTAATACCGACTATCAGGGGCTGGTGCGTTTAGTGGCGCTGGTGCAAATGGGGATCGCCTGGGGCAACCTGTTGCTGGCGCTAATGAAAGGCTTTCGCGATGCCGCGGGTAATGCGTTATCGCTGATTGTCGGCAGCCTGATTGGCGTTATTGCTTATTATGTCAGTTACCGTTTTGGCGGTTATGAAGGCGCGTTGCTTGGTCTGGCGCTGATTCCCGCGCTGGTGGTAATGCCTGCCGCCGTCATGTTAATTAAGCGTGGCGCTATCCCGTTAAGCTATCTAAAACCCAGCTGGGATAACGGTCTGGCAGGGCAGTTGAGCAAATTTACCCTTATGGCGTTGATTACGTCGGTAACCTTGCCCGTTGCGTACATCATGATGCGTAAACTGCTGGCGGCGCAGTATAGCTGGGATGAAGTGGGGATCTGGCAAGGGGTGAGCAGTATTTCCGACGCCTACCTGCAATTTATTACCGCATCGTTCAGTGTATATTTACTGCCCACGTTGTCGCGGCTAACGGAAAAACGCGATATCACTCGGGAAGTGGTGAAGTCGCTGAAATTTGTTTTACCGGCCGTGGCGGCAGCGAGTTTCACCGTCTGGCTACTGCGTGATTTTGCCATCTGGCTACTGTTGTCGAATAAATTTACCGCCATGCGGGATCTCTTTGCCTGGCAGTTGGTCGGCGATGTGTTGAAAGTGGGCGCTTATGTCTTTGGTTATTTAGTGATCGCCAAAGCGTCGCTGCGTTTTTATATTCTGGCGGAAGTCAGCCAGTTCACTTTATTGATGGTATTTGCCCACTGGTTGATCCCCGTGCATGGCGCCCTGGGCGCGGCGCAGGCCTACATGGCAACCTATATCGTCTATTTCTCTCTTTGTTGTGGCGTGTTTTTACTCTGGCGTAGGCGGGCATGACTGTACTGATTCACGTACTGGGATCGGATATCCCTCACCATAACCAAACCGTTCTGCGGTTTTTCAATGACGCGCTGGCCGCGACGAGCGAGCACGCGCGCGAGTTTATGGTTGCTGGCAAGGACGACGGCTTAAGTGATAGTTGTCCGGCGCTTTCTGTGCAATTTTTCCCTGGGAAAAAATCACTGGCAGAAGCCGTTATCGCTAAAGCGAAAGCTAACCGCCAGCAACGGTTTTTCTTCCACGGCCAGTTCAATCCCAAGCTGTGGCTGGCGCTGCTTAGTGGCGGAATCAAGCCCAGCCAGTTTTACTGGCATATCTGGGGGGCAGATCTCTATGAAGTTTCCAGTGGATTGAAATATAAACTCTTTTATCCTCTGCGCCGACTGGCACAAAAGCGAGTGGGCTGTGTGTTTGCCACTCGGGGAGACTTGAGCTTTTTTGCCAAAACGCATCCAAAGGTGCGGGGCGAACTGATTTACTTCCCAACCCGGATGGACCCTTCTCTCAATACAATGGCGAACGATCGGCAACGTGAAGGGAAAATGACCATTTTGGTAGGGAACTCCGGCGATCGCAGCAATGAGCATATCGCCGCCTTGCGCGCTGTTTATCAGCAGTTTGGCGATACGGTAAAAGTCGTGGTGCCGATGGGATATCCACCTAATAACGAAGCGTATATCGACGAAGTTCGTCAGGCGGGGCTCGAGTTATTCAGCGAAGAAAATCTGCAAGTTCTGAGCGAAAAACTGGAATTTGACGCCTATCTGGCGCTACTTCGCCAGTGCGATCTCGGCTACTTTATTTTTGCCCGCCAGCAGGGCATTGGTACGCTGTGCTTACTGATTCAGGCGGGCATTCCTTGTGTGCTTAACCGGGAAAATCCGTTCTGGCAGGATATGACAGAACAGCATTTGCCGGTGCTGTTTACCACTGACGATCTCAACGAAGATATTGTGCATGAAGCGCAGCGCCAGCTGGCGTCGGTGGATAAAAACACCATTGCCTTCTTTAGCCCGAACTATCTGCAAGGCTGGCAGCGGGCGTTGGCTATTGCCTCCGGGGAGGTCGCATGAGCCTGCTGCAATTCAGCGGCCTGTTTGTTGTCTGGCTGCTCTGCACGCTGTTTATCGCCACGCTGACATGGTTTGAGTTTCGCCGCGTGCGCTTTAACTTCAATGTCTTCTTTTCATTGCTGTTTTTGCTGACCTTTTTCTTCGGCTTCCCGCTGACCAGCTTGTTGGTGTTTCGCTTTGATGTTGCCGTGGTGCCACCAGAGATCTTGTTGCAGGCGTTACTTTCTGCGGGGGGATTTTACGCAGTTTACTACGTCACTTACAAAACACGTTTACGCAAACGCGTTGCCGATGCACCGCGCCGTCCAGTCTTTACCATGAACCGCGTGGAAACCAATCTCACGTGGGTGATTCTGATGGGTATCGCGCTGGTGAGCGTTGGCATCTTTTTCATGCATAACGGTTTTTTGCTGTTCCGGCTTAACTCTTACAGCCAGATCTTCTCCAGCGAAGTCTCTGGCGTGGCGTTAAAGCGTTTCTTTTACTTTTTCATCCCGGCAATGTTAGTGGTCTACTTTCTGCGCCAGGACAGTAAAGCATGGTTGTTTTTCCTCGTCAGCACGGTTGCCTTCGGTTTGCTGACTTACATGATTGTCGGCGGCACTCGCGCCAATATCATCATCGCGTTCGCTATCTTCCTGTTTATCGGCATTATTCGCGGCTGGATTTCACTGTGGATGCTGGCGGCTGCGGGCGTGCTGGGGATTGTCGGTATGTTCTGGCTGGCGCTAAAACGCTACGGAATGAACGTGAGCGGCGATGAGGCGTTCTATACGTTTCTCTATCTCACCCGCGATACCTTCTCGCCGTGGGAGAATCTGGCGCTGCTGTTGCAGAACTACGACAACATCGACTTCCAGGGCCTGGCTCCAATTGTCCGCGATTTCTATGTCTTTATCCCTTCCTGGCTGTGGCCGGGGCGTCCGAGTATGGTGCTGAACTCCGCCAACTACTTTACCTGGGAAGTGCTGAATAACCACTCCGGGCTGGCGATCTCGCCTACGCTTATAGGCTCACTGGTTGTTATGGGCGGCGCGTTGTTCATCCCGCTCGGGGCGATTGTGGTTGGTCTGATCATCAAGTGGTTCGACTGGTTGTATGAGCTGGGCAACCGCGAAACTAATCGCTATAAGGCTGCGATTCTCCACAGTTTCTGCTTCGGGGCGATCTTCAATATGATCGTGCTGGCGCGCGAAGGGTTGGATTCGTTTGTCTCGCGTGTCGTCTTTTTTATCGTGGTCTTCGGCGCAAGCCTGATGATTGCAAAACTGCTGTACTGGCTTTTTGATAACGCCGGACTCGTTCATAAACGAATAAAATCATCGCTCCGGACGCAGGTTGAAGGATAACAATGAATAACACCACCACGGCACCGACCTATACGCTGCGTGGCTTACAGTTGATCGGTTGGCGTGATATGCAGCATGCCCTCGATTATCTGTTCGCTGATGGGCAGCTTAAGCAGGGAACGCTGGTTGCCATTAATGCCGAAAAAATGCTGACCATTGAAGATAACGTCGAGGTCAGGGAGTTAATTAACGCTGCCGAATTTAAATATGCCGATGGCATTAGCGTTGTGCGGTCGGTGCGTAAAAAGTACCCGCAGGCACAGGTTTCCCGCGTTGCCGGTGCCGATCTCTGGGAAGAAGTAATGGCGCGCGCAGGCAAGGAAGGGACGCCGGTATTTCTTGTGGGCGGTAAACCTGATGTGCTGGCGCAGACCGAAGCTAAACTGCGCGACCAGTGGAATGTGAATATCGTTGGCAGCCAGGATGGTTATTTTATACCCGAGCAGCGTCAGGCGCTGTTTGAGCGTATTCACGCCAGTGGTGCGCAAATTGTCACTGTCGCAATGGGGTCACCAAAGCAGGAGATCTTCATGCGCGATTGCCGCCTGGTGCACCCTAATGCGCTGTATATGGGCGTTGGTGGAACGTACGATGTCTTTACCGGTCACGTAAAACGCGCGCCGAAAATCTGGCAAAAACTGGGACTGGAGTGGCTTTATAGACTGCTTTCGCAGCCGAGTCGCATTAAGCGCCAGCTTCGTTTGCTGCGTTATTTACGCTGGCATTACACCGGCGATCTCTGATTTTCCTCTCTCTGTAAAGCGACGGAGTGGTCACTTCGTCGCCTGCCTGTCTTTTTATTACACAAAGCATTCAAATTTTTAATGCTTTATTTGCCATTTCTCCTGAATTACGAAAACATTCGCAACACTCGATGTACCCATAACGATAACCGGTAACACCGGAAAGCATGCAAACACAACACGAGGATTTATGGCAGATAACAAACCAGAGCTACAGCGTGGGCTGGAAGCTCGACATATCGAACTCATCGCCCTGGGGGGCACCATTGGCGTTGGTCTGTTTATGGGGGCCGCTAGCACCCTGAAATGGGCCGGGCCATCCGTATTGTTGGCCTATATCATCGCCGGGCTGTTCGTCTTTTTCATCATGCGTTCAATGGGCGAAATGTTGTTCCTCGAGCCGGTGACCGGTTCATTCGCTGTCTATGCGCATCGTTATATGAGCCCGTTCTTTGGCTATCTCACCGCCTGGTCTTACTGGTTTATGTGGATGGCGGTGGGGATCTCGGAAATTACCGCCATCGGTGTTTATGTCCAGTTCTGGTTCCCGGAGATGGCGCAGTGGATACCTGCATTGATCGCGGTGGCGCTGGTGGCACTGGCGAATCTGGCAGCGGTGCGGTTGTACGGTGAAATCGAGTTCTGGTTCGCGATGATCAAAGTCACCACGATTATCGTGATGATTGTCATTGGCCTGGGCGTGATTTTCTTTGGCTTTGGCAATGGCGGGCAGTCGATTGGTTTTAGCAATCTCACAGAGCATGGCGGTTTTTTTGCGGGTGGCTGGAAAGGGTTCCTGACCGCGCTGTGTATTGTGGTAGCGTCCTACCAGGGCGTGGAGCTGATTGGCATTACTGCCGGTGAAGCGAAGAATCCGCAGGTGACGCTGCGCAGTGCCGTAGGCAAGGTGTTGTGGCGAATCCTGATTTTCTACGTAGGCGCGATTTTCGTTATCGTCACCATCTTCCCATGGAATGAAATAGGCAGCAACGGCAGCCCGTTTGTACTGACTTTCGCCAAAATCGGCATTACCGCAGCGGCGGGCATTATCAACTTTGTGGTGCTGACGGCTGCGCTCTCTGGCTGTAACAGCGGCATGTACAGTTGCGGACGTATGCTCTACGCGCTGGCGAAAAACCGTCAGTTACCGGCGGCGATGGCGAAAGTTTCCCGTCACGGTGTGCCGGTTGCAGGAGTGGCGGTATCCATTGTCATCCTGCTAATTGGCTCATGCCTGAACTACATCATCCCTAACCCACAGCGCGTGTTTGTCTACGTTTACAGTGCCAGCGTGCTTCCGGGCATGGTGCCGTGGTTTGTGATTTTGATAAGCCAGCTGCGTTTTCGTCGTGCACACAAAGCGGCGATTGCCAGCCATCCGTTCCGCTCAATCCTGTTCCCGTGGGCCAACTACGTAACAATGGCATTCCTGATTTGCGTTTTGATCGGTATGTACTTTAATGAAGATACCCGTATGTCGCTGTTTGTCGGCATCATCTTCATGCTGGCGGTGACGGCGATTTATAAAGTTTTTGGCCTTAATCGCCACGGTAAAGCGCATAAACTGGAGAAATAAGCAGCAAAGCGCACAAACCGTAACCAAACGCGCATTTTATTTAAAAAGGGACTAGACAGAGGGGTGGGAAGTCCGTATTATCCACCCCCGCAACGGCGCTAAGCGCCCGTAGCTCAGCTGGATAGAGCGCTGCCCTCCGGAGGCAGAGGTCTCAGGTTCGAATCCTGTCGGGCGCGCCATTTAGTCCCGGCGCTTGAGCTGCGGTGGTAGTAATACCGCGTAACAAGATTTGTAGTGGTGGCTATAGCTCAGTTGGTAGAGCCCTGGATTGTGATTCCAGTTGTCGTGGGTTCGAATCCCATTAGCCACCCCATTATTAGAAGTTGTGACAATGCGAAGGTGGCGGAATTGGTAGACGCGCTAGCTTCAGGTGTTAGTGTTCTTACGGACGTGGGGGTTCAAGTCCCCCCCCTCGCACCACGACTTTAAAGAATTGAACTAAAAATTCAAAAAGCAGTATTTCGGCGAGTAGCGCAGCTTGGTAGCGCAACTGGTTTGGGACCAGTGGGTCGGAGGTTCGAATCCTCTCTCGCCGACCAATTTTGAACCCCGCTTCGGCGGGGTTTTTTGTTTTCTGTGCATTTCATCACTCTCCCTTCGCAATAAACGCCCGTAGTAACTCATTGCCACACGGTATGATTTCGCCCTTAACATATTGAAGGATGACTTCAGGCAAGGAGCGACCATGCTGCAACAGGTTCCAACGCGTGCGTTTCACGTGATGGCGAAACCGAGCGGTTCCGATTGTAATCTGAACTGTGACTACTGTTTTTATCTCGAAAAACAATCCCTTTACCGTGAAAAGCCAGTCACGCATATGGACGAAGACACGCTGGAAGCGTATGTCCGTCACTATATCGCCGCCAGCGAACCACAAAACGAAGTCGCTTTTACCTGGCAGGGCGGTGAGCCAACGCTGATGGGGCTGGAGTTTTACCGCCGTGCCGTAAAGTTACAGGCGAAATACGGTACTGGCAGGAAGGTAAGTAACAGCTTCCAGACTAACGGTGTGCTGCTCGATGACGAATGGTGTGCATTTCTGGCAGAAAATCATTTTCTTATTGGGTTATCTCTGGATGGTCCGGCTGAGATCCACAATCAATATCGCGTGACCAAAGGTGGCAGACCAACGCATAAGCTGGTGATGCGTGCCCTGATGCTGCTGCAAAAGCATCATGTCGACTATAACGTGCTGGTCTGCGTCAACCGCACCAGCGCGCAGCAACCGTTGCAGGTTTATGATTTTTTGTGCGATGCGGGAGTCGAATTCATCCAGTTTATTCCGGTGGTCGAGCGCCTGGCTGATGAAACAGCTGCCCGCGATGGACTGAAACTACATGCGCCCGGCGATATTCAGGGCGACCTGACGGAATGGTCGGTGCGCCCCGATGAATTTGGTGAGTTTCTGGTGGCGATATTCGACCACTGGATCAAACGCGACGTCGGCAAGATTTTCGTGATGAATATCGAATGGGCGTTTGCCAATTTTGTTGGTGCGCCTGGTGCGGTTTGCCATCATCAGCCAACCTGTGGGCGCTCGATGATTGTTGAGCACAACGGCGACGTTTACGCCTGCGATCACTATGTTTATCTGCAATATCGACGGGGGAATATGCTTCAGCAGACCATCGCAGAAATGGTAGATTCTCCGCAGCAGCAGACTTTTGGTGAAGATAAATTTAAGCAGTTACCGGCGCAGTGTCGCAGTTGTAACGTGTTAAAAGCGTGCTGGGGAGGCTGCCCGAAACACCGCTTTATGCTCGATGCCAGCGGCAAGCCAGGGCTGAATTATTTGTGTGCCGGGTATCAGCGTTATTTCCGCCATCTACCGCCGTATCTTAAAGCAATGGCTGATTTGTTGGCGCACGGTCGCCCGGCCAGCGACATTATGCAGGCGCATTTGATGGTGGTGAATAAGTAAAAAAGCGGCCATTTTGTGGCCGCCTGCGGTTGATTGCCGGATGCGGCGTAAACGCCTTATCCGGCCTACATGATCGTGCAAATTCAATAAATTGCAGTGTTCTGTAGGCTGGATAAGATGCGTCAACATCGCATCCGGCAAAGGCAGATCACTGCGATAGCGCCGGATTAGTCAGATTTAATCTGCGCGCGTGGAGGATATTTCTTCAGGAGCTCCATATACGCGTGCATTTCGGTTTGCAGTGGTACTCCCATCGGGATATGGCGCACGCCGATAGAATCGCTTTCCTGTGGATCGGTGTAGAGGTTAAACACCGACGATCCGGCTGTTTGCATTACCGTGCCGGTGAACCCACCCTGATACCCGCTCTGGGTATAAGCGTAAGGCTGCTGAATCAGGACGTGATACTTGAACTCATCCATACGCACAGCAGAGAGTTTGCCGTTGAGGAAGTAGTGCTCGGCCTTACGGTTAGACTGGCCGTTTGTTCCCAGGAAGAAAGATGTCTGGTCTACACCATCGATAAAGGTGGTTTTCGGCACTAAATTCGCAACTTTCGCCCCAGGATGCCCCGCCAGATCCAGTGCTGTTGGGAAGAGATCTGCCAGATCAACAATACCGTCAGATTTACGCGGTTGGATCATGCCTTTCCAGTACACGAAAGTCGGAACGCGAACGCCGCCTTCCCAGGTAGATCCTTTCGCTCCACGGAACGGTGTGCGACCGTGCGGAGGCACTTCGGCTTCTGGACCGTTATCGGAGGTGAAGACAATAAGCGTGTTATCCAGCTGACCGTTTTTCTCCAGCGTTTTGTAGAGATTAGCGAACACATCGTTCATCTCTACCATGCAGTCACCATACGAGGTTCGTGCCGGAGAGCTACCCGCATATTTGGCGTTCGGGTAGTTATCGAAGTGGCAGCCGCGAGTGCCATAATAGAGGAAGAAAGGTTTATCACTCTTCGCCATCTTGTCGAGGAACTTAACGCCATATTCCATCCAGCGTTGATCCAGGTCTTCCATATATTTCGGCGTAATGTCAGCAATGGCCTCCTGTTCGCCGCCGCGTACAGCATGAACATCATCTTTGCTAAATGGTAATTGCTTGATGTATTCAGAACGGTCCGGACTCAGGGCGACTTCCGGGTTGACGTGAACATCGCGCCATTCGGTATACATATCGGACACGGAGTTGAAGCCACGGAAATCATCAAAGCCGACGTTCTGCGGCTGCGACTCTTTGTTTTCCCCCATATGCCATTTCCCGATAGCCTGGGTGACGTAACCTTGGTCGTGCAGCAATTGCGGCAGGGTGGTTAACCCTTGCAGACCGCCCGGTTGCCCGTACATCGGCGGCATCAGAATGCCGTGGTGGATGGAGTATTGTCCGGTGAGAATGGTGGCGCGGGTAGGGGAAGAACTTGGTTGAGAATATGCAGAGGTTAAAATCAATCCCTTGCTGGCAACGGCGTCAATATCTGGCGTTGGGTTACCTACCGCCACGCCACCGCCATTAAAGCCGACATCCATCCAGCCCACGTCATCCAGTAAGAAAACAACCACGTTCGGTTTCTTACCGGTCTTTTTCTCTAATTCCGCCAGCTTCTGCTGGGTTTCTTTATCCTGTGCCGGATGCTGCATCACAGGCATCATATTATCGGCAATGGTGGTCGCCGGTTTAACCAGGTACTGGTTAGGGTGATCATACCCGGCATAACCTTCGCGCGCGGTAGCGGTTGACGGGGTATCTGCAGCACTGGCCAGCAAAGGAATAGCGGCGGCGATTGCGATCACCAGTAGTTTGGGTGAAAACGAAATTTCCATGCAAAATGCTCCGGTTTCATGTCATTAAATGGATGACGTAATTAAGCATTGATAATTGAGATCCCTCTCCCTGATAAAATGGGTATATAAATAATTATGATGAAAATATATTATTTATTTGCCATGAGAATGAATCGAAAGATCAGGAGAGCGTTTTCAATCCTACCCCTGGTGCGGGGGATATGTAAGGCAGGTTTATTGTATAGTGTTGATTATTGATGCTGTTTTTGATTAGGAGTGTAATTAATATATATATTGGTTATTGAATATTTTTAACAATTCACAGTATTTATAATTAAAGAGAGTAAGGTGCTGGATAATATTTGCTCAGGTAATTATTGCGAATGAAAGAAACCTGGATTGCAGAATTTTCTCATAACAAGTATTAAAGGATGTTATTTCCCGGGCCTGTATGGCATAATAATTGGGTAGATGCTCATTCCATCTCTTATGTTCGCCTTAGTGCCTCATAAACTTAGGAATGACGCAGAGCCGTTTACGGTGCTTATCGTCCACTGACAGATGTCGCTTATGCCTCATCAGACACCATGGACACAACGTTGAGTGAAGCACCCACTTGTTGTCATACAGACCTGTTTTAACGCCTGCTCCGTAATAAGAGCAGGCGTTTTTTTATGGCTGAATAAACAACAGGCTACGTCGCTCTTGCGTCATTGGTTGTGCATTTAGCACCCTTACAAGAGAGCCTACCGTGACGATGGGAAGAAACTGATTATTCTCTATTCCGGTTAAATCGCGTCCGCAGCGAGCGGCGATATCTTCGACCAGCTCTTCTAACTCAACGGCATCGTTTACCAAATCCAGATCTTCGTCCAGTTTATCGTCGGCTTTAAGTGGCAGTGGGTAGCCGATATAGCCGTTTTCTTGCAAGGTATTCCACACAGCCCGAATGATCCATGTATCTACGGTACGAGGATTAAACTGGCGTGCAAACTGACAAATGGAAAGCCCCTGACGTTTATCGGCCATGATTCGGCGTTTCTCGAGGAGCTTGATTTTATCCTGCTTCGCGGCGGCTATCAGAGACACAATAAAAAGTGATAACCAGAAGATGAAGGTGTTGCCCGTACGCACGAAGGAAATAGTCAGCCAGCCTACGCCAGCCAGAGCAGCACATATCAAAAAGCAGAGTAACAACCTTACCTGAACAGGATTCCTTTCAAGCGATGGCAAGCGGAAAAGGTAGCGGGAAGGCATGCGCATTTTTGACATCCTTGTAAAAAAATATCGCCTCTGAACGAGGCGATATAAATTACTGCGGCGGGTTGTTCTGCAACGTCAACATCAAACCGTCGCGGCGCATCGATGCGGCTTCTTCCGGTTTGTGCAGTCTGTCCAGCGCGTCGGCAAGCCATGCGTAATCGTAGGCGTCCGGGCGTTGTTTCAGTGCCGCGCGGAAGGCGAGCGATGCTTCCTGCCATTCACCGTGTTTCATCAGCGACTGACCCAGCGTGCTCCACAACAGCGGGCGATCGCCGACGTTTTTGATTTGCTGGCGTAGCACTTTTTCAAGCTGTTCCGGATTGTTGGTTTTCAGTCGTGGGATCGGCAGCAGTAGGCGATCATCATACTGGCGTTTCAGGCCGTCGATGATAATTTGCTGGGCAGTATCATGATCGTCACATTCAATAAGATGTTCCGCCATTGCCACCTGCAAAGCCACCTGATGACGCGTTTTCCGGCTTTGGTTTTTCCACCAGTTACGTAAACCTTCGCTGCCGTCATCGGCCCGTGCCTGATTCATCAGACCAATCCATGCCTGTTGTTCCAGTATTGCGCGATGTTCTTCATCACCAACGTGGGCTTTCGCCATTGACGGGATTATGTCCAGCAGTGAACTCCACGCGCCGGTACGGATATACGCTTGTTCTGCCAGACGCAGCACTTCCGGATGGCGTGGTGTGACTTCGAGTAACTTATCCACGCCGTGGCGTGCCGCATGATTTTCATTACGCGCCAGTTGCAGGCGAACGCGGGCGATTTCCACCGGAATAGTGTCGTTGCCCGCAAGTTCCGCTGCGCGTTCCAGATGCTGATTGGCGCGCGCTTCATCCCCGCGTTGTTGTGCGGCTTCGGCAGCCAGTAGGTAGTTCACCACCGGCTGTTCAGCGTGATCGGCATTTTTTGACATCAGCTTTTCAACTTGCTGATAATCGCCTTCCGCTAGTTTTAGCAGCGCTTGTTCAGTCTGCTTACGTGCGCGGCGACGCTTACGTCCGACAAACCAACCCCGGGTGTGCGCGCCGGTGCGGAAGATCCGCCGCAGTAGCCACTCAATGGCAAACAGCACGACCATCGCCAGAATCAAAATGATCGCCAGGCCAGTCACGCTGGTTTCGATATTGTAGTTGTCGGTCTGGATCAGTACGTAACCCTGATGACCGGCAATCATCGGGCCGACCACGATCCCCGCAATCAGCAACACAAAGAGCAATAACACTTTTAGCATGGTTATTCTCCTTGCGGCGCGGCTGCCGGGGCATCAGCTTGCGGTGCAGGTGCAGGTGCAGGTGCAGGTGCAGGTGCAGGTGCAGGTTTAGCTTCCGTTGCCCCTGCTGCCGGTTGTGCCAGCAGGTTACGCACGCGAGTCTGCATCAGTTTTTCCAGCATCGCCTGGCTTTGCAGTGTTTCCGGGAGATCCATCGAGATATTTTGCTGGCTTAACTGGTCCACCTCGTCGAGAAACGCTTTGGTGGTGGCATCTTCAGTATCGTAATAAGCACGAACCCAGGTGGAGACGTTCTCCAGCGCCTGGCGGTACGTCTCTTCCTGATGACGCGGCACTGCTTGTGCGGCGACCAGCAGACGGGAACGAATATTTTCGCGCAGATAGATATCCTGATTCGGCGCTAACAGCGGTACGGCAGTATCATCACGACGGCGAATCGTAATGAAGTTGTCCATAAAACTCTGCCAGCTTTTTTGCAGATTGACGCGCCATTCGCTGATGGAGCTGGAAAGCTCTTCACCATCGGAATCCATTGGCGAACCGTCGCTATCATTGTCGGCCAGACGCAGGTTATCCACTTGATTAGAGAGCTGATTCAACTTGAGGATAATACCGTCATAATCCACCTGTGATACCGCAGAAAGGCTGGCGATATCATCGGTAATTGCCCGACGAACAGCAATAAGGCTGGGGTCATTCATATCTGCCAGGCTGGCATCAGCGCTTTTCAGTAACGCTGCTGCGGTGGTGACGTCCTGATCGCTCCAGAGTTTACGTCCGGCAAGTTTTACCAGAAAGTCCGCCTGTGCCAGAAGCCAGGTTTTGGCATCGCTACCAGAGATGGTAGCGACCTTTTGTTGGACTTCATCCAGCTGTTTTGCCAGCGTTTCTTGCTGTCGATTCGCCTGCTCTAACTGTACAGCCTGTTGCTTAATAATGCCTTCCAGCTCCGCTTTTTGGCTTTCCTGGGCTTTTTGCAGTGCCGTGAGTTGGCTCGCCAGGGCATCGCTGGTGGCAGTCTGACTGACGGCCTGTTGTTTACCCCAGCCATACAAACCGACGCCTGCTGCCAGAGCAATGGCGATAGCCACCGCACTGAGAATCAGAGCGGTACTATTCTTACTCTTCTTTTCTGCAACGACAGGTTGTGGCGTGGTGTCCACGGCCTCCCTGGTATCTTCAACCACGGCGGAGGTTTTTTCTTGTTCCGTCATTATGGCTTCCTGTTATGAGAGTTATTGTAATGCCCGTAAAAGCGCATCGTTGTCAGCGTTATCGGCGACCTTAATGTCATTCCAGCCCAGTTCCCGGGCGAGTTTCGCCAAACGCTCACTGACGACCAAAAGCCGACAGCGTAGTAACCAGTGCTCACGATACCATTGTGGGATCAATGACCAGAGTTGATGCAACATTTCACCGCTGGTAACAACGACGGTCGTCACCTCGCGGGATTGCCAACGCATCGCCTCTTCTGCACCGTCATAATGAATAGCGCACCGTTGATAACATTCACAAAAAGTGACTTCAGCACCGCGTGCCGTCAGAGTTTCTCCAATCAGCTCACGACCGCCGTTGCCACGTAATATCAGCGCACGTTTGCCCGCAATACTTTGTAATTCCGGTAATTGTAGCAAGACTTCACTGATTTCCCGATCCTGCGGATAACGAACCTGGTGCCCGCTCACGGTATGCAGCGCCAGCGCAGTGGTGCGGCCGATGGCGAAATAACCAGCAAGTAATGGCCATTTAAGAGCTTGCTGATGCAGTTGTGATTGGGCAAAAGCAACGGCGTGTTGCGAAAGGGCAAACAATAGATCGCCTTTACCAAGTGCTGATAGCTGGTCGGCAAGTTGTGGTAATTGCCGACCCGGGGAAAACTCTATCAGCGGAAAATGCCAGGCCACCTGCCCCAGTGTGCGCAGACGGCTCACTAACTCTTCTCCAGCTGGAGATGGGCGGGTGACCAGGATACTCATGCTGGCGCGTCTCCGTTGTAGACTTCAGCGAGAATCTCCCGTGCGCCGTTATTCAGTAGCTCTTCCGCCAGTGAAATCCCCATTTGCTCGGCATCCTGCGGCGCACCGCGGCGTTCACCACGAATAATCTGCGAACCGTCCGGCGCACCGACCAGCGCACGCAACCAGATTTTGCCGTCAACAAGTTCGGCATAGCTGCCAATCGGCACCTGACAACCCCCTTCCAGACGGGTATTCATCGCACGTTCAGCGGTGACGCGTAGCGCGGTTTCATGGTGATTAAGCGCGGCAAGAAGCTCGCGGGTACGCGTATCATCAAGGCGGCATTCAATACCTACGGCACCTTGTCCGACTGCCGGAAGAGAAATTTCTGGGGGCAGTGCAGCGCGAATGCGGGACTCCAGCCCTAAACGTTTTAATCCAGCCACGGCAAGAATAATGGCATCGTATTCGCCGTTATCCAGCTTGCTAAGGCGTGTTCCAACGTTCCCACGCAGAGAGCGGATAATCAGGTCCGGGCGGCGTTCCGCCAGTTGGCACTGGCGACGTAAGCTGGAAGTCCCGACGATACTGCCAGCCGGTAACGCATCCAGATTGTCATAATTATTGGACACAAAGGCATCACGCGGATCCTCGCGTTCGCAAATGGTGACCAGCCCCAGACCTTGCGGGAATTCAACCGGCACATCTTTCATCGAATGTACGGCGATATCGGCGCGGTTTTCCAGAAGCGCGACTTCCAGCTCTTTAACAAATAAGCCTTTTCCGCCTACTTTCGCCAGCGGCGTATCAAGAATTACATCGCCGCGCGTCACCATCGGTACTAGTTCAACGACTAATCCCGGATGGCTCGCCATCAACTTGTCTTTGACATAGTGTGCCTGCCAGAGTGCAAGTGGGCTTTGGCGTGTGGCAATTCTTAAAACATTGTCTAACATGCTTGTTACCGTCATTATCATCCGTGGTCCATCCTAACATCCTTGCTGGAGCGATGTCAGTGTTGTGGTGAAACGTTGACGTTAATGCAAAACGTAAATTGAATCCTGACAGGCGCTTCAAGCCGTCGTAATAAGGAATTTACAGAGAATAAACGGTGCTACACTTGTATGTAGCGCATCTTTCTTTACGGTCAATCAGCAAGGTGTTAAATTGATCACGTTTTAGACCATTTTTTCGTCGTGAAACTAAAAAAACCAGGCGCGGAAAGTGGTAACAGTTACCTTTGACATACGAAATATCCCGAATGCCGCGTGTTTCCGTTGATGTTGCCGGAATCACAGACATGACGGGTAGCAAATCAGGCGATACGTCTTGTACCTCTATATTGAGACTCTGAAACAGAGACTGGATGCCATAAATCAATTGCGCGTGGATCGCGCGCTTGCTGCCATGGGGCCTGCATTCCAACAGGTTTACAGTCTGCTGCCGACATTGTTGCACTATCACCATCCGCTAATGCCGGGTTACCTTGATGGTAACGTTCCCAAAGGCATTTGCCTTTACACGCCTGATGAAACCCAACGCCACTACCTGAACGAACTTGAACTGTATCGTGGAATGTCAGTACAGGACCCGCCGAAAGGCGAGCTTCCGATTACTGGTGTATACACCATGGGCAGTACTTCGTCGGTAGGGCAAAGTTGTTCCTCTGACCTGGATATCTGGGTCTGTCATCAATCCTGGCTCGATAGCGAAGAGCGCCAGTTACTACAACGTAAATGTAGCCTGCTGGAAAGCTGGGCCGCCTCGCTCGGGGTGGAAGTTAGCTTCTTCCTGATTGATGAAAACCGTTTCCGTCACAACGAGAGTGGCAGTCTGGGGGGCGAAGATTGCGGCTCCACCCAGCATATACTGCTTCTTGATGAATTTTACCGTACCGCCGTGCGTCTCGCCGGTAAGCGTATTCTGTGGAATATGGTGCCTTGCGACGAAGAAGAGCATTACGATGACTACGTGATGACGCTTTACGCGCAGGGCGTGCTGACGCCAAATGAATGGCTGGATCTCGGCGGCTTAAGCTCGCTTTCCGCTGAAGAGTACTTTGGTGCCAGCCTTTGGCAACTCTACAAAAGTATCGATTCCCCGTACAAAGCGGTGCTGAAGACACTGCTGCTGGAAGCCTATTCCTGGGAATATCCGAATCCACGCCTGCTGGCGAAAGATATCAAACAGCGTTTGCACGACGGCGAGATTGTGTCGTTTGGCCTCGATCCGTACTGCATGATGCTGGAGCGTGTTACTGAATACCTGACGGCGATTGAAGATTTCACCCGTCTGGATTTAGTACGCCGCTGCTTCTATTTAAAAGTGTGCGAAAAACTCAGCCGTGAACGCGCCTGCGTAGGCTGGCGTCGTGAAGTGTTAAGCCAGTTGGTGAAAGAGTGGGAATGGGACGATGCTCGTCTGGCAATGCTCGATAACCGTGCTAACTGGAAGATAGATCAGGTGCGTGAGGCGCACAACGAGCTGCTCGACGCAATGATGCAGAGCTACCGTAATCTGATCCGCTTTGCGCGCCGCAATAACCTTAGCGTCTCCGCCAGCCCGCAGGATATCGGCGTGCTGACGCGTAAACTGTACGCCGCGTTTGAAGCATTACCGGGTAAAGTGACGCTGGTAAACCCGCAGATTTCACCTGATCTCTCGGAACCGAATCTGACCTTTATTTATGTACCGCCGGGCCGTGCTAACCGTTCAGGTTGGTATCTGTATAACCGTGCGCCAAATATTGAGTCGATCATCAGCCATCAGCCGCTGGAATATAACCGTTACCTGAATAAGCTAGTGGCCTGGGCGTGGTTTAACGGCCTGTTGACTTCACGTACACGCTTGTACATTAAGGGCAATGGCATTGTTGATCTGCCGAAGTTGCAAGAGATGGTGGCCGATGTGTCGCACCACTTCCCATTGCGTCTGCCCGCACCGACGCCAAAAGCGCTCTACAGTCCATGTGAGATTCGCCATCTGGCAATAATTGTTAATCTGGAATATGACCCGACGACGGCATTCCGTAACCAGGTAGTACATTTCGATTTTCGTAAGCTGGATGTTTTCAGCTTTGGTGAAGAGCAAAAATGCCTGGTGGGTAGTGTTGACTTGCTGTACCGCAACTCGTGGAACGAAGTGCGTACGCTGCACTTCAACGGTGAGCAGTCGATGATTGAAGCCCTGAAAACCATTCTCGGCAAAATGCATCAGGACGCCGCACCGCCCGATAGCGTGGAAGTCTTCTGCTACAGCCAGCATCTGCGCGGTTTAATTCGCACCCGCGTGCAGCAACTGGTTTCTGAGTGTATTGAACTGCGTCTTTCCAGCACCCGCCAGGAAACTGGGCGCTTCAAGGCACTGCGTGTTTCTGGTCAAACCTGGGGTTTGTTCTTCGAACGCCTGAATGTATCGGTACAGAAACTGGAGAACGCCATCGAGTTTTATGGCGCTATTTCGCATAACAAACTGCACGGCCTGTCAGTGCAGGTTGAAACCAATCACGTCAAATTACCGGCGGTGGTGGACGGCTTTGCCAGCGAAGGGATCATCCAGTTCTTCTTCGAAGAAACGCAAGACGAGAATGGCTTTAATATCTACATTCTCGACGAAAGCAACCGAGTTGAGGTGTATCACCACTGCGAAGGTAGCAAAGAGGAGCTGGTGCGTGACGTCAGCCGCTTCTACTCGTCATCGCACGACCGTTTTACCTACGGCTCTAGCTTCATTAACTTCAATCTGCCGCAGTTCTATCAGATTGTGAAGGTCGATGGTCGCGAACAGGTGATTCCGTTCCGCACAAAATCTATTGGCAACATGCCACCTGCCAATCAGGACAACGATACGCCGCTGTTACAGCAGTATTTTTCGTGATGAGCGAGCCGGAAAGCGAGGCTTATCCGGCATGCAATTTTAGCGGAAACTGACTGTTTCACCCGCCTGCTGCGTTGCCGCCTGTTCCAGCAAATCCCAGAAGGTTTCACCGCTACGGTCGCAAATCCACTCGTCGCCTTTCAGATCAAAATGGTAGCCGCCCTGTTTGGTTGCCAGCCATACCTGGTGCAGCGGTTCCTGGCGGTTGATAATGATTTTGCTGCCGTTCTCAAAGGTAATGGTCAGCACGCCACCGTTGATTTCGCAGTCGATATCGCTGTCGCCATCCCAGTCGTCCAGGTGCTCTTCAATGGTTAGCCACAGTTGGTCAGCCAGGCGATGAAATTCACTGTCGTTCATTGTTGTATCCTGTTTTTAAGTGATGGCGGCAGTATAGCGGCATGGGGTCAGGGCTTCAAAGGTTGCACCTCTGCTGCTGCGTTCCGGCATGATTCATCCGTCACCGGAATAATAATGTCTCTGTATAGCGAAAGATTTGTCTCTTCATTAGGGCGCAGGTACACCACGCCTTTCCCTGTTTCTGGTAAACATTATGATCAGGTTCACCGAGCGAGCATCCCTACGCTGACGGAACTAAAAAAAGACAACAAACAAACCACATTGCGATAGTGCATAAAGCCATCCTGGCGCGAGGTGCCGATCACGAAACTACCAGCAAAACATAAATCCCCACGTGTAAGCGTTATACTCGCAGCAAATCCTCACTTTTCAGACTTCATAAAGAGTCGCTAAATGCTTGCTTTTACGCCTTCTCCTGCGATGATAGAAAGCAGAAAGCGATGAACTTTACAGGCAATCCATAATGAAAAACGTGTTTAAGGCACTCACTGTATTACTTACTCTCTTCAGCCTGACGGGCTGCGGTCTGAAAGGTCCGCTCTATTTCCCGCCTGCAGATAAAAACGCACCGCCGCCGACCAAACCGGTAGAGACACAAACGCAATCCACGTTGCCGGATAAAAACGACCGCGCCACAGGCGATGGCCCATCCCAGGTGAATTACTAAAAGTCAGTTTCTGTACCCGCGTGATTGGAGTAAATGATGCAGTTCTCGAAAATGCATGGCCTTGGCAACGATTTTATGGTCGTCGACGCGGTAACGCAGAATGTCTTTTTTTCACCGGAGTTGATTCGTCGCCTGGCGGATCGGCACCTGGGGGTAGGGTTTGACCAGTTGCTGGTGGTTGAGCCGCCTTACGATCCTGAACTGGATTTTCACTATCGCATTTTTAATGCTGATGGCAGTGAAGTGGCGCAGTGCGGCAACGGCGCGCGCTGCTTTGCCCGTTTTGTGCGCCTGAAAGGGCTGACCAATAAGCGCGATATCCGCGTCAGCACCGCCAACGGGCGGATGGTTCTGACCGTCACCGATGATGATCTGGTCCGCGTAAATATGGGCGAGCCCAACTTCGAACCTTCCGCTGTGCCGTTTCGCGCTAACAAAGCGGAAAAGACCTATATTATGCGCGCCGCCGAGCAGACAATCTTATGTGGCGTGGTGTCGATGGGAAATCCGCACTGCGTGATTCAGGTCGATGATGTCGATACCGCGGCGGTAGAAACACTGGGGCCTGTTCTGGAAAGCCACGAACGTTTTCCGGAGCGCGCCAATATCGGTTTTATGCAAGTGGTTAAGCGCGAGCATATTCGTTTACGCGTTTATGAGCGTGGGGCAGGAGAAACCCAGGCCTGCGGCAGCGGCGCGTGTGCGGCGGTGGCGGTAGGGATTCAGCAAGGTTTGCTGGCCGAAGAAGTACGTGTGGAACTCCCTGGTGGTCGTCTTGATATCGCCTGGAAAGGTCCGGGTCATCCGTTATATATGACGGGTCCGGCAGTACATGTTTACGACGGATTTATTCATCTATGAAGCAACCAGGGGAAGAACTACAGGAAACACTCACGGAGCTTGATGACCGGGCGGTTGTCGATTATCTGATTAAAAATCCTGAGTTTTTTATCCGCAATGCGCACGCAGTAGAGGCGATACGTGTGCCGCATCCGGTACGTGGTACTGTTTCGCTGGTCGAGTGGCATCTGGCTCGCGCGCGTAACCATATTCATGTTCTGGAAGAGAACATGTCGCTGTTGATGGAACAGGCTATCGCCAACGAAGGCCTGTTTTATCGCTTACTCTACTTGCAGCGTAGTCTCACCGCCGCCAGCAGTCTCGACGATATGCTGATGCGTTTTCACCGCTGGGCGCGTGATTTAGGGCTGGCGGGCGCGAGTGTGCGCCTGTTTCCGGATCGTTGGCGCTTAGGTGCGCCGTCGAACCATACTCATCTGGCATTAAGCCGTCAGGCTTTTGAACCACTGCGTATTCAGCGGCTGGGGCAGGAGCAGCATTATCTGGGGCCGCTTAACGGGCCGGAGTTGCTGGTGGTGCTACCGGAAGCGAAAGCGGTGGGATCGGTGGCGATGTCGATGCTGGGAAGCGATGCTGATTTAGGCGTAGTGCTGTTCACCAGCCGCGATGCCAATCACTATCAACAAGGACAGGGAACGCAGTTACTTGATGAAATTGCGCTGATGATGCCGGAGCTTCTGGAGCGTTGGATTGAACGCGTATGACCAATTTACATACCGATGTAGAACGCTATCTACGTTATCTGAGCGTGGAGCGTCAGCTTAGCCCAATAACTCTGCTTAACTACCAGCGCCAGCTTGAGGCGATCATCAATTTTGCCAGCGAAAATGGCCTGCAAAGTTGGCAGCAATGCGATGTGACGATGGTGCGCAATTTTGCTGTACGCAGTCGCCGTAAAGGGCTGGGCGCGGCAAGCCTCGCATTACGCCTCTCTGCGCTACGTAGCTTTTTTGACTGGCTGGTCAGCCAGAACGAACTCAAAGCCAACCCGGCAAAAGGTGTTTCGGCACCGAAAGCGCCGCGTCACCTGCCAAAAAATATCGACGTCGATGATATGAATCGGCTGCTGGATATTGATATCAACGATCCCCTCGCCGTACGCGATCGGGCAATGCTGGAAGTGATGTACGGCGCGGGTCTGCGTCTTTCCGAACTGGTGGGGCTGGATATCAAACACCTCGACCTGGAGTCCGGCGAAGTGTGGGTGATGGGGAAAGGCAGTAAAGAGCGCCGCCTGCCAATTGGTCGCAACGCTGTGGCGTGGATTGAGCACTGGCTTGATTTGCGCGATCTGTTTGGCAGCGAAGACGACGCGCTTTTCCTGTCGAAACTGGGCAAGCGTATCTCCGCGCGTAATGTACAGAAACGCTTTGCCGAATGGGGCATAAAACAAGGGCTGAATAATCACGTTCACCCGCATAAATTACGTCACTCGTTCGCTACGCATATGCTGGAGTCGAGCGGTGATCTTCGTGGTGTGCAGGAGCTGCTGGGTCATGCCAACCTCTCCACCACGCAAATCTATACTCATCTTGATTTTCAACACCTTGCCTCGGTGTACGATGCGGCGCATCCACGCGCCAAACGGGGGAAATAATGCGTTTTTACCGGCCTTTGGGGCGCATCTCGGCGCTCACCTTTGACCTGGATGATACCCTTTATGATAACCGTCCGGTGATCCAACGTACCGAGCAAGAAGCTCTTATCTTTGTGCAAAATTATCATCCGGCGCTGCGCAGCTTCCAGAATGAAGATCTGCAACGTCTGCGTCAGACGGTACGGGAAGCGGAACCCGAGATTTATCACGACGTAACGCGCTGGCGTTTTCGTTCGATTGAACAAGCGATGCTCGACGCTGGGCTGAGTGCGGAAGAAGCCAGTGCCGGCGCACACGCGGCAATGATCAACTTTGCCAAATGGCGTAGCCGGATCGATGTTCCGCAGCAAACCCACGACACCTTAAAACAGCTGGCGAAGAAATGGCCGCTGGTGGCGATCACCAACGGTAACGCCCAGCCGGAGCTGTTTGGCCTGGGCGACTACTTTGAGTTTGTGCTGCGTGCTGGCCCACACGGGCGCTCAAAACCGTTCAGCGATATGTACTTCCTGGCGGCGGAAAAACTCAACGTGCCGATCGGCGAGATCTTACATGTCGGGGACGATCTCACCACTGACGTGGGCGGGGCAATTCGCAGCGGAATGCAGGCCTGTTGGATCAGACCGGAAAATGGCGATCTGATGCAAACCTGGGACAGCCGTTTACTCCCGCATCTGGAAATTTCCCGGTTGGCATCTCTGACCTCGCTGATATAATCAGCAAATCTGTATATATACCCAGCTTTTTGGCGGAGGGCGTTGCGCTTCTCCGCCCAACCTATTTTTACGCGGCGGTGCCAATGGACGTTTCTTACCTGCTCGATAGCCTTAATGACAAACAGCGCGAAGCGGTGGCCGCGCCACGCAGCAACCTTCTGGTGCTGGCGGGCGCGGGCAGTGGTAAGACGCGCGTACTGGTGCATCGTATCGCCTGGCTGATGAGCGTGGAAAACTGCTCGCCATACTCGATTATGGCGGTGACGTTTACCAACAAAGCGGCGGCGGAGATGCGTCATCGTATCGGGCAACTGATGGGCACCAGCCAGGGCGGCATGTGGGTCGGCACCTTCCACGGGCTGGCGCACCGCCTGCTGCGTGCGCACCACATGGACGCCAACCTGCCGCAGGATTTCCAGATCCTCGATAGTGAAGACCAGCTGCGCCTGCTTAAGCGTCTGATCAAGGCGATGAACCTCGACGAGAAGCAGTGGCCACCGCGCCAGGCAATGTGGTACATCAACAGCCAGAAAGATGAAGGGCTGCGCCCGCATCACATTCAGAGCTATGGTAACCCGGTGGAGCAGACCTGGCAGAAGGTGTATCAGGCGTATCAGGAAGCGTGTGACCGCGCGGGCCTGGTGGACTTCGCCGAGCTGCTGCTGCGCGCCCACGAACTGTGGCTTAACAAGCCGCATATCCTGCAACACTACCGCGAACGTTTTACCAACATCCTGGTGGACGAATTCCAGGATACCAACAACATTCAGTACGCGTGGATCCGCCTGCTGGCGGGCGACACTGGCAAGGTGATGATCGTCGGTGATGACGACCAGTCAATCTACGGCTGGCGCGGGGCGCAGGTCGAGAACATTCAGCGTTTCCTCAATGATTTCCCCGGTGCTGAAACTATCCGTCTGGAGCAGAACTACCGCTCTACCAGCAATATTCTGAGCGCCGCTAACGCCCTGATTGAAAACAACAACGGGCGTCTGGGTAAAAAACTGTGGACCGATGGCGCGGACGGCGAGCCGATTTCCCTCTATTGCGCTTTTAACGAACTCGACGAAGCGCGTTTTGTGGTTAACCGCATCAAAACCTGGCAGGACAACGGCGGGGCACTTGCCGAGTGCGCCATTCTCTACCGCAGCAACGCCCAGTCTCGTGTGCTGGAAGAAGCACTGTTGCAGGCGAGTATGCCGTACCGTATTTACGGCGGGATGCGCTTCTTCGAACGTCAGGAAATCAAAGATGCGCTCTCGTATCTGCGCCTGATTGCCAACCGCAACGACGACGCGGCCTTTGAGCGTGTGGTGAATACACCAACACGGGGTATTGGTGACCGGACGCTGGACGTGGTACGTCAGACATCGCGCGATCGCCAGTTAACACTCTGGCAGGCGTGCCGTGAACTGTTGCAGGAAAAAGCCCTCGCCGGACGTGCAGCCAGCGCCTTGCAACGGTTTATGGAATTAATCGACGCCTTAGCACAGGAAACTGCCGATATGCCTCTACATGTACAGACTGACCGGGTAATTAAAGACTCCGGCCTGCGCACCATGTACGAGCAGGAGAAGGGCGAAAAAGGCCAGACGCGTATCGAAAACTTAGAGGAACTGGTTACGGCAACGCGCCAGTTCAGCTACAACGAAGAAGACGAAGATTTAATGCCGCTGCAGGCGTTCCTCTCCCATGCGGCACTGGAAGCAGGTGAAGGGCAGGCGGATACCTGGCAGGATGCGGTGCAGTTGATGACGCTACACTCGGCGAAAGGTCTGGAGTTTCCGCAGGTGTTTATCGTTGGTATGGAAGAGGGCATGTTCCCAAGCCAAATGTCGCTGGATGAAGGCGGGCGTCTGGAAGAAGAACGCCGTCTGGCCTACGTTGGCGTAACCCGCGCGATGCAGAAACTGACGCTGACCTACGCGGAAACTCGCCGTCTGTATGGCAAAGAGGTTTACCATCGCCCGTCGCGCTTTATTGGCGAGCTGCCGGAAGAGTGTGTGGAAGAGGTGCGCCTGCGCGCCACGGTAAGCCGCCCGGTCAGCCATCAGCGGATGGGTACGCCAATGGTCGAGAATGACAGCGGCTACAAACTCGGCCAGCGCGTGCGCCACGCCAAGTTTGGTGAAGGCACTATCGTCAATATGGAAGGCAGCGGCGAGCATAGCCGTTTGCAGGTGGCATTCCAGGGCCAGGGAATTAAATGGCTGGTGGCAGCTTACGCCCGGCTGGAGACGGTGTAATTTACGATTCCGTTGCGGGATGAGGTGCAGTTCTTGCGCACCTTATCCGGCCTACAGAAATGGCACCCGGTAGGCCGGATAAGGCGTTTACGCCGCATCCGGCATCAGCACCTTACTTAGCGCACTTCTTCACATCAATATTCCAGTCAGCACCAGACGCAACCTGATGTTTCTGCGCGAAATTATCCATATTCAGCGCCACGGAAACATTCAACAAGCTGTTCAGATACACCATCGGCTGGCCTTCCGGCACATCGCCGAAGCTGGCGACATACGGCATTTTCCCTGCGTATTTTTGCTGGGAACCTTCGGAAATGGTCACACATAACGTATCGTTGAGTTTGATCCCCGCCTGATTCAACAACTCGTCGCTGATATTGCTCCAGACGTTACCGTACTGAATATCAAGAATCGGGATATTGCCCTTCACTTCACCTTTTGTCGCTTTCGCTTTCTGATAAGGCAGTTCGACAACTTTTGCCGGAAGCTCTGGCCCCACCTGCTCGAACGTGATCGCTCCGGAAGCCAGACGCGCACCGGTGTAGGCATATACATCGCGACCGTGGAAGGTATATGACTTTTCAGAACCTTTCAGGCGGTTGGTTTTTTCATCGATTTGCCGGACGCTCTCAATACCCAGCGATTCCGCCACCAAAGTGAGCGTACCGTTATCTGGTGAAACGAAGTACTGACCGTTTTTGGTTTTCAGCACCACCGATTTACGGTCAGTGCCTACGCCCGGATCGACCACACTGACAAACACCGAACCTTGCGGCCAGTAACTGGCAGTCTGATACAGGCGATAAGCACCTTCCCAGATGTTATACGGTGGAATTTCGTGGGTTAAATCAAAGATTTTAAGATTATGGTCAACGCCGAAAGCGACGCCTTTCATCGCCGAGACGGCCCCATCTTTCAGGCTAAAATCCGTTTGTAAAATCAAAGCGTTATCCGCATAAGCGGACGATGATCCCAGACACGTTAATAAAAATAACGTTGCGAGCGTTTTTTTCATTTTTGTTTCCCTTCATTTATCTGATGATTTTCCTGCTGTGTAGCCAGCCCCAGTTTGTCTGGCCTCCTCGAGTGTACAATGCTTAACTTTTCCGCTCGACGGAAATCATGGTAACAAAAGGATAGCGTTGCCACGGGATTGCCCCGCCTTTCACATACATATGTGAAATCGTGCCATCAAGATAAAGCAGCTGCTCGACGTCCAGTTTCGCTTTGGCATAACAGGCAAAATCATAAAAATTTGTCGCCTGCTGGCTCAACAAAAACACAGCGTTCCCTTGTTTATTAATCCCCACACCGTTACGGATTTTGCGTGAGGCTACGTTGGGATGAATACGCGGATTAATTACGCCATTTTCCATCAGCATTGGCCCTGACTGCACCGCAAACTGAATCTCTTTACTGGCTTTAAAGGCATCCAAACGAACGATGCCGACTTTATTTCCCGCAACATAAAAAACGCCGCCAGGACGGATAAAGAAATTACCTTCCCCCGAGGCGAGATTTAACGCCACTTTCTGCTGACCATTTTCGATGTACAAACCGAGCGGTGAATAGCTTTCATCATAGATGCCGCCGTTCATCACCATCTGAACTTGTCCCTGGCTATTAATATCCTCCAGCAGCGCATGTAACGTTTCCCACGCTTCACCATTGGCTTTTTGCCAGTACATTTTCACCCGTTCGGTTTGAGGATTAACGGTATACGCCCGCACAGTCAGCATTGGGGCAGAGAGCGCGCAGTCATCAGCAGCAACAGCAAACAAGGGGAGCAAGGTGAGGGCGAGAAAAATCCGTTTGAGATTCAAGGTGATCATTCCTTTACCAATGAGTAGCCGATGCGCCATTATAGGTCCTGGATGTGGGATTTTTTTATCCTGTTAATGACCTTGACGAGTACCAAAAAGCGCGAAGTTCAACTATTGTTCTGTGGTGTTCTGTTGCGTGTTGACGGCAAAATTTTGCTGGCGTAACATGCGCGCACGATCACTCTAAGAGGACATTCGCCTTGGACACACCCAGTAGATACTGGCTCATTATCCTGTCATCCAGGATCAACTCCTAAGGCTATCCCCTTTTGCTGATAGCCTTAGCGGTTGTCAGCGACCTCAATTTTCCCGTCGCGCTGAGTCAGGCTGTTTAATGGTCTGAAACCCAATTTGTTTCTGTGTGCCCACCGAACTGTCCGATATTTTAAGCATTGGGAGTCCCGGTCATGCTGAGCGCATTTCAACTGGAAAATAACCGACTGACCCGGCTGGAAGTCGAAGAGTCACAACCCCTTGTAAATGCAGTATGGATTGATCTTGTCGAACCGGATGACGACGAGCGACTGCGCGTACAATCTGAACTTGGCCAGAGCCTGGCAACTCGCCCGGAACTGGAAGACATCGAAGCATCGGCGCGTTTCTTTGAAGACGATGACGGCCTGCATATTCACTCCTTCTTCTTCTTTGAAGATGCGGAAGATCACGCCGGTAACTCTACTGTAGCATTTACCATCCGCGATGGTCGTCTGTTTACACTGCGTGAACGCGAGCTGCCTGCATTCCGTCTGTATCGTATGCGCGCCCGCAGCCAGTCGATGGTAGACGGTAACGCTTACGAGCTGCTGCTGGATCTGTTCGAAACCAAAATCGAACAGTTAGCGGATGAAATTGAAAACATCTACAGCGATCTGGAGCAACTGAGCCGGGTGATTATGGAAGGGCGTCAGGGCGATGAGTACGACGAGGCACTCTCCACATTGGCAGAACTGGAAGATATCGGCTGGAAAGTTCGCCTGTGTCTGATGGATACCCAGCGCGCGCTCAACTTCCTGGTACGTAAAGCACGCTTACCGGGTGGGCAACTGGAGCAGGCGCGTGAAATTCTGCGAGATATCGAGTCCCTGCTGCCGCATAACGAATCCTTGTTCCAGAAGGTGAACTTCTTGATGCAGGCAGCGATGGGCTTTATCAACATCGAGCAGAACCGCATCATCAAAATCTTCTCGGTGGTGTCCGTCGTGTTCCTGCCGCCAACGCTGGTCGCTTCCAGCTACGGGATGAACTTTGAGTTTATGCCAGAGTTGAAGTGGAGCTTCGGCTACCCGGCAGCGATTATCTTTATGATCCTCGCGGGCCTGGCACCGTATCTGTACTTTAAGCGCAAGAACTGGCTGTAACTTTACGATGTCGCTGTGAGTAAGTTAGTGTGCTGACAGCGACATTTTAGCCGAGGGAATCACAGATAACATAATTGTTGTGAATAATATCCATGCCACGTTGAGTTGGACGCTTAATGAATCACATCTCATCCCTTCAATTGCTGCAGAGATGATAGAAAAAAGTGTCAAACCCAATGAAGTCAATACAAAGTAGATTGCCTTACATCCAGTATCTCTTATTCTTTTAGCTCCGATGTTGATATTCACATATGTATTAGTGTTGATCAGAATAAAACTCAAAGCCAGGTTGATATCATTCAAAGTTATTAATATTGACCATGATGTTAATGTATAGATTATGAACTGCAAGCGTGATAAGCGCTCAAGCCTGGATGGGTAGAATATATTTCTGATGGATGATTTAAACATTTTTACATTGTTATATATATGATGGATTGAAGTTTATATATTATTTAGCTCATATAAGTTGCTATATCTATGCAATATAGCAGTCTTTGTATTGATAACTATACAGTAGTAATTTAGAGTGTGTAAGTTTTTATTGATGGGGTATATTTTAATTAAATATAATTGAAATGTATTTTTATTCTATAAATAATATCTGGGGTGAATGGATTCTATATGGGAAATGGTAACTTTTGGCAGTTATTCTTGGGTAAAGAACCTTACAGCAAAAAATCTGATTTTGTTAAGGCGTGGTTATTGTGGTGGGCTATTACCATCCTTGTTCTATTTATTTTAAGCCTGACTACGACATTAAATTTAAGAAGTATAGGTATAGGGTTAAGTTTTGGGTTTTGTCAAATCCTTGGTAGATATACAATGTCTCTAGGATGGAGTAAGTACTGGGGAGTTTTGGGTATATTTCCTGTAACAAATATCGTACTTTTTCTTATCTTAATTTTTTTCAAAAAAAGATAGATAAGTCAGTGGGTAGGCTTTTTAAATGGCCTACCCATGTTAATGCTTAACTTTTTCTACGCTGCGTATAAATCGCATCCATCACAAAAATTGCCAGCGCCACCCAAATAAAGGCGAAAGTCACCATCTTATCGGCACCCGGTTTTTCACCATAAAACGTCACAGCCAGCAGGAACATCAGCGTCGGGCCAATGTACTGGAAAAAGCCTAACGTTGAGAGACGCAGGCGCGTGGCTGCGGCGGTAAAACACAACAGCGGTACGGTAGTGACAATACCGGCGGCGATCAGCAGTAAATTCAGCGACATAGGGTTTTGTCCCATATGGCTGGTTGAGCTGTCGGCAATAGCAAACAGGTAAATCGCCGCCACGGGCAGCAACCACATGGTTTCGATTAACATGCCGGTTTGCGCTTCAACGGCAATTTTCTTGCGTACCAGGCCGTAGAAGGCAAAACTAAACGCCAGCCCCAGCGCGATAATAGGTAGCGAACCAAAAGTCCACAGCTGGACCAACACGCCACATATCGCCAGAATCACCGCCAGCCATTGCATCCGGCGGAATCGCTCGCCGAGGAAAATCATCCCCAGCACAATGTTCACCAGCGGGTTAATAAAGTACCCGAGGCTCGCTTCTAGCATATGGTGATTGTTCACCGCCCAGATAAACAGTAGCCAGTTGCCGCCAATCAGCACGGCAGAGACTGCCAGCATAAAAATTTTCTGTGGCGTCTGAATCAGCGTTTTTAAATAGGACCACTGGCGGCAGATGCTCATCAGCACCACCATAAAGAAAAACGACCAGATCACGCGATGCGTCAGGATCTCATCGGCGGGCACGTAGTAAATCAGCTTGAAGTACGCTGGGGCGATACCCCAAATAAAATAAGCGGCAAGAGCGAGTAATACGCCCTGCCGCGTTTGTTTTGCATCCATTGGAAAACTCATTTTTTGTTGTTGATAGCAGTTGACCTGCTCAGTTTGCTGACAAAGTGTGCTTTGTTCATGCCGGATGCAGCGTTAACGCCTTATTCAGCCTACAAAACCATGCAAATTCAATATATTGCATTTCTCTGGTAGGCCTGATAAGCGTAGCGCATCAGGCAATTTTGCGTTTGTCATAAGTCTCAGCAGTTTACCTGCTTTTATGTATTCAACCTACCATATAGGTGGCGGTAGCACTGGCAATATAAAGCTGTTCTTCATTGTGCAGTTCAACGCGGGCGACGGCGACTTTATTACCCGCACGCAGCAGGCTACTGGTAGCTGTAAAACGCTCGCCTCTGCCTGGACGTAGATAATCGACGCGAAGATCAATTGTCCCCATCCGCGATAGCCGCTGGCGCAGTTCATCCTCACTGATGGTTTCGTGGCGGGTTAAGGTGCTACCTACACACACCAGACCCGCGGCGACGTCCAGCGCCGACGCAATGACCCCACCGTGCAAAATGCTTTGCGCCCAGTTACCAACCATCATCGGCTGATTTTTAAAGGCCAGCTGTGCAAATTCTTTTTCGTAACGCTCCAGCTCCATCCCCAATGCGCGGTTAAATGGCATGTGATAAACAAACATTTCACCCACTAATTTCAGGGCTTGTTCGGCGGTCAGTACGGCAGACATATCATCCTTACACTTCATTGGTTAATGAAATGTTGATTTTATGCTTCTTTGTTGTTGGTTTCTACTTTAGGAAGGGATAACTAACGGCAATTGAGTTAAGTATGTAAAATAGCCCGCAGAAAAAATATTCATCTAATCAATAATTCGTTACGGAGAACACGATCGATGCGGACTCTACTGGGCTGCTTGTTGCCGATGTGTATGCTGCCGATAGTGGCAAATGCGCAAGAGGCAACGGTGAAAGATGTGCATGACGCGCCAGCAGTACGTGGCAGCATTATCGCCAATATGTTGCAGGAGCATGACAATCCTTTCACCCTTTATCCTTACGACACCAACTACATCATCTACACCCAAACCAGCGATCTCAATAAAGAAGCTATTGCCAGTTACGACTGGGCAGAGAACGCGCGTAAGGATGAAGTAAAGTTCCAGTTGAGCCTGGCGTTTCCGCTGTGGCGGGGGATTTTGGGGCCAAACTCTGTACTGGGCGCTTCCTACACACAGAAATCCTGGTGGCAGCTTTCTAATAGCGATGAGTCATCACCGTTTCGTGAAACCAACTATGAACCGCAATTGTTCCTCGGGTTCGCCACCGATTACAGCTTTGCAGGCTGGACGCTGCGCGATGTAGAGATGGGTTATAATCACGACTCTAACGGACGTTCTGACCCAACATCCCGTAGTTGGAACCGTATCTACACCCGCCTGATGGCAGAGAACGGTAACTGGCTGGTAGAAGTGAAGCCGTGGTATGTCGTCGGTAATACGGACGATAACCCGGACATCATCAAATATATGGGTTACTACCAGCTTAAAATTGGTTATCACCTCGGTGATGCTGTGCTGAGCGCGAAAGGGCAGTACAACTGGAACACCGGTTATGGTGGTGCGGAGTTAGGCTTAAGCTACCCGATCACCAAACATGTGCGTCTTTATACCCAAGTCTACAGCGGCTATGGCGAATCGCTCATCGACTATAACTTTAACCAGACCCGCGTCGGTGTGGGAGTTATGCTAAACGACCTGTTTTAATGCGAGTTGATTGAAAGGCAAATCTGGAATCCAGCATCCAGGATTATCCTCTCAGAGACTAAAAGCATTGCAGTTTCTCGCGCAGGCGCTGAAAATAGCGCCTGTTTTTATTTCAGGCAATCGGGGTGAATGTGGCGCAGGCGGAAGTGTTGAATCTGGAGTCAGGAGCTAAGCAGGTTTTACAAGAAACCTTTGGCTACCAACAGTTTCGCCCTGGTCAGGAAGAGATCATCGATACCGTATTTTCTGGTCGCGATTGCCTGGTCGTCATGCCCACTGGTGGCGGAAAATCCCTTTGCTATCAAATTCCTGCCTTATTGCTAAACGGCCTTACCGTGGTTGTTTCACCGCTGATTTCGTTGATGAAAGATCAGGTGGATCAACTGCAAGCCAACGGCGTGGCGGCGGCGTGCCTTAACTCGACGCAAACCCGAGAGCAGCAACTTGAAGTGATGACAGGCTGCCGTACCGGGCAAATTCGTCTGCTCTATATCGCGCCGGAACGCCTGATGCTGGATAACTTCCTTGAGCATCTGGCGCACTGGAATCCGGTGTTATTAGCCGTTGATGAAGCGCACTGTATCTCCCAGTGGGGCCACGATTTCCGCCCGGAATATGCCGCGCTCGGTCAGCTGCGTCAGCGTTTTCCGACGCTGCCGTTTATGGCGCTAACCGCCACCGCCGACGACACCACGCGGCAGGATATCGTGCGCCTGCTGGGGCTGAACGATCCGCTAATTCAAATCAGTAGTTTTGACCGTCCGAATATTCGCTACATGCTGATGGAGAAGTTCAAACCGCTCGATCAGTTGATGCGTTACGTGCAGGAACAGCGGGGAAAGTCGGGCATTATCTACTGCAACAGTCGGGCGAAAGTAGAAGACACAGCCGCGCGTCTGCAAAGTAAAGGAATTAGCGCGGCGGCGTATCATGCCGGCCTGGAAAACGATGTTCGCGCCGATGTGCAGGAGAAATTCCAGCGCGATGACCTGCAAATTGTGGTGGCGACGGTGGCGTTCGGCATGGGCATCAATAAACCGAACGTCCGCTTCGTGGTGCATTTTGATATTCCGCGCAATATCGAATCCTATTATCAGGAAACCGGTCGCGCCGGGCGTGATGGCCTGCCCGCGGAAGCGATGCTGTTTTACGATCCGGCTGATATGGCGTGGCTGCGCCGTTGCCTGGAAGAGAAACCGCAAGGGCAATTGCAGGATATCGAGCGCCATAAACTCAATGCGATGGGCGCATTTGCCGAAGCGCAAACTTGCCGCCGTCTGGTGTTGCTGAACTATTTTGGCGAAGGTCGTCAGGAACCATGTGGTAACTGCGATATCTGCCTCGATCCGCCGAAACAGTACGATGGTTCAACCGATGCACAGATTGCCCTTTCCACCATTGGTCGTGTGAATCAGCGGTTTGGGATGGGCTATGTGGTGGAAGTGATTCGCGGCGCCAATAACCAGCGTATCCGCGACTATGGTCATGACAAACTGAAAGTCTACGGCATGGGCCGTGATAAAAGTCATGAGCACTGGGTGAGCGTGATCCGCCAGCTGATTCACCTCGGCCTGGTGACGCAAAATATTGCCCAGCACTCCGCGTTACAGCTGACAGAAGCCGCGCGCCCGGTACTGCGTGGCGAATCCTCTTTGCAACTTGCCGTGCCGCGTATTGTGGCGCTCAAACCGAAAGCGATGCAGAAATCGTTCGGCGGCAACTATGACCGTAAACTGTTCGCTAAATTACGCAAACTGCGTAAATCGATTGCCGATGAAAGCAATGTCCCGCCGTACGTGGTGTTTAACGACGCTACCTTAATTGAGATGGCGGAACAGATGCCGATCACCGCCAGCGAAATGCTCAGCGTTAACGGCGTTGGGATGCGCAAGCTGGAACGCTTTGGTAAACCGTTTATGACGCTTATCCGCGCGCATGTTGACGGCGACGACGAAGAGTAGTCAGCGGCATAAAAAAGTGCCAGGATGAAGATTCCGTAAACGTTTTCCCCGCGAGTCAATTGTATGTTGATGTTATTCCTCACCGTTGCCATGGTGCACATCGTGGCGCTTATGAGCCCCGGTCCCGATTTCTTTTTTGTCTCTCAGACCGCCGTTAGTCGTTCCCGTAAAGAAGCGATGATGGGTGTGCTGGGCATTACCTGCGGCGTAATGGTTTGGGCTGGGATTGCGCTGCTTGGCCTGCATCTGATTATCGAAAAAATGGCCTGGCTGCATACGCTGATTATGGTAGGTGGTGGCCTGTATCTCTGCTGGATGGGTTATCAGATGCTGCGTAGTGCACTGAAAAAAGAGGTTGTTTCTGCACCTGCGCCACAGGTAGAACTGGCGAAAAGCGGGCGCAGTTTCCTGAAAGGTTTACTGACTAATCTCGCCAATCCGAAAGCGATTATCTACTTTGGCTCGGTGTTCTCGCTGTTTGTCGGCGATAACGTCGGCACCACTGAGCGCTGGGGCATTTTCGCGCTGATCATTGTCGAAACGCTGGCATGGTTTACCGTCGTTGCCAGCCTGTTTGCCCTGCCGCAAATGCGCCGTGGTTATCAACGTCTGGCGAAGTGGATTGATGGTTTTGCCGGGGCGTTATTTGCCGGATTTGGCATTCATTTGATTATTTCGCGTTGATGCCAGACGCGTCATCAGAGTAAGTCGGATAAGGCGTTTACGCCGCATCCGACATTATTTTTCAAGCGTGTCTCGCCGATGCCAACAGCGCTCCCACCAGCATAAACAGCGAGCCGAAAATCTTATTCAATGCCTTCATTTGTTTCGGCCCTTTTATCCATAACGCGATCCGTTGGGCGAGGGTGGCGTAACCGATCATCACAATAATATCGACCACAATGGTGGTGACGCCGAGCACGATATACTGCATAACTTGCGGCTGCTGCGGCATGATGAATTGCGGAAATAGCGCTGCCAGAAACACAATACTTTTGGGATTGGTGAGATTCACAAACACGGCCCGTTGGTACAGATGACGCCGTGATTGGGGCGGGGTCAGCGATTTAAGGTCAATTGCACCAGCGGCGCGCCACTGCTGGATCCCCAGCCAAATCAGGTAAGCCGCTCCCGCCCACTTCAACACTTCAAACGCAATCAATGAGCGGGAAAATAGCGTCCCCAATCCCACGCCAACCAGCACAATATGAATCGCCAGCCCGGTTTGTAAACCAGCAATAGACGCCACTGCACCACGATAACCGTGGTTAAGGGAAGTGGTCATGGTATTGATTGCGCCAGAGCCTGGCGACAAGCTTAAAATGATCGATGTCAGCAGGTAGGCAAACCACCATTCTAAAGTCATGATGAACTCCCGGTGTGTCTATTTTTGTGCCACAATACGCTACTGTCGCAGCGTTGTGTCAGGCACGCTTAAAAAAACGATTTTACGTGGTTTAAGAGGCAGATTACCCGATGTTTCAGCAGCAAAAAGACTGGGAAACAAGAGAAAAAGCGTTTGCTGCTTTTACCATGGGACCGCTGACTGATTTCTGGCGTCAGCGTGATGAAGCAGAGTTTACTGGTGTGGATGACATTCCGGTGCGCTTTGTCCGTTTTTGCGCGCAGCACCATGACCGGGTGGTCGTCATCTGTCCAGGGCGCATTGAGAGCTACGTAAAATATGCGGAACTGGCTTATGACCTGTTTCAACTGGGGTTTGACGTATTAATCATCGACCATCGCGGGCAAGGGCGTTCTGGTCGTCTGTTAGCCGATCCACATCTCGGCCATGTTAATCGCTTTGATGATTATGTTGATGATTTGGCGGCGTTCTGGCAACAAGAGGTCCAGCCAGGTCCGTGGCGTAAACGCTATATACTGGCCCACTCGATGGGCGGCGCAATCTCCACTCTGTTCCTGCAACGCCATCCTGGCGTGTGCGATGCCATTGCACTGACCGCGCCAATGTTCGGCATTGTGATTCGCATGCCGTCATTTATGGCGCGGCAGATCCTAAACTGGGCCGAAGCGCACCCACGTTTTCGCGATGGCTATGCGATAGGCACCGGGCGCTGGCGCGCCTTGCCGTTTACCATCAACGTGCTTACCCACAGCAGGCAGCGATATCGGCGCAATCTACGCTTCTATGCTGATGACCCAACGATTCGTGTCGGCGGGCCGACATACCATTGGGTACGTGAAAGTATTCTGGCCGGAGAACAGGTGTTAGCCGGAGCAGGTGATGACGCCACGCCAACGCTGCTTTTGCAGGCTGAAGAAGAGCGCGTGGTGGATAACCGCATGCACGACCGTTTTTGTGAACTTCGCGCCGCCGCGGGCCACCCTGTAGAAGGAGGTCGACCGTTGGTAATTAAAGGTGCGTACCACGAGATCCTTTTTGAAAAGGACGCAATGCGCTCAGTCGCGCTCCACGCCATCGTTGATTTTTTCAACAGGCATAACTCACCCAGCGGAAACCGCTCTACAGAGGTTTAAATTTCTTATGTACCAGGTTGTTGCGTCTGATTTAGATGGCACGTTACTTTCTCCCGACCATACGTTATCCCCTTACGCCAAAGAAACTCTGAAGCTGCTCACCGCGCGCGGCATCAACTTTGTGTTTGCGACTGGTCGCCACCACGTTGATGTGGGGCAAATTCGCGATAATCTGGAGATTAAGTCTTACATGATTACCTCCAATGGCGCGCGCGTTCACGATCTGGATGGCAATCTGGTTTTTGCTCATAACCTGGATCGCGACATTGCCAGTGACCTGTTTGGCGTAGTCAACGACAATCCGGACATCATTACTAACGTTTATCGCGACGACGAATGGTTTATGAATCGCCACCGCCCGGAAGAGATGCGCTTTTTTAAAGAAGCGGTATTCAAATATGCGCTATATGAGCCGGGGTTGCTGGAACCAGAAGGTGTCAGCAAAGTGTTCTTCACCAGTGATTCCCATGAAAAACTTCTGCCACTGGAGCAAGCGATTAACGCTCGCTGGGGCGATCGCGTCAATGTCAGTTTCTCTACCTTAACCTGCCTGGAAGTCATGGCTGGCGGCGTTTCAAAAGGCCATGCCCTGGAAGCGGTAGCGAAGAAACTGGGCTACAGCCTGCAAGATTGTATTGCCTTTGGCGATGGAATGAACGATGCCGAAATGCTGTCGATGGCGGGTAAAGGCTGCATTATGGGCAGCGCACATCAACGGCTGAAAGATCTGCATCCAGAGCTGGAAGTGATTGGTACTAACGCCGAAGACGCAGTGCCGCATTATCTGCGTAAGCTCTATTTATCGTAATCGTTCTTTATTTGGTCAGTTGTCAACCTGATACTTCGCTACAATGGATACTCGTTAATCAAAGAGTTTTCCATTGTGGCGCTACTTATCATCACCACGATTCTGTGGGCCTTCTCCTTTAGCTTTTATGGCGAATACCTTGCGGGCCACGTCGATAGCTATTTTGCGGTGCTGGTGCGCGTTGGCCTGGCGGCACTCGTTTTTCTGCCGTTTCTGCGTACCCGTGGCAATAGCCTGAAAACGGTCGGCCTGTATATGCTGGTGGGCGCGATGCAGCTTGGCGTGATGTATATGCTGAGTTTCCGTGCTTATCTCTACCTGACGGTCTCCGAACTGTTGCTGTTCACCGTGCTGACGCCGCTCTACATCACGCTGATTTATGACATCATGAGCAAGCGCCGCCTGCGCTGGGGCTATGCCTTTAGCGCCTTGCTGGCGGTGATTGGCGCCGGAATTATTCGCTACGATCAGGTCACCGACCATTTCTGGACGGGCCTGCTGCTGGTACAACTCTCCAATATCACTTTTGCCATTGGTATGGTGGGCTATAAACGCCTGATGGAAACTCGCCCGATGCCGCAGCATAACGCCTTTGCGTGGTTCTATCTTGGCGCGTTTCTGGTGGCAGTGATTGCATGGTTCTTGCTGGGAAATGCGCAGAAAATGCCGCAAACCACGCTGCAATGGGGCATTCTGGTGTTTCTTGGCGTGGTGGCTTCCGGGATTGGCTACTTTATGTGGAACTACGGCGCGACGCAGGTGGACGCCGGAACGCTGGGCATTATGAATAATATGCACGTTCCGGCAGGGCTGCTGGTAAACCTGGCTATCTGGCACCAACAGCCGCACTGGCCAACGTTTATTACAGGCGCGCTGGTGATCCTGGCCTCACTGTGGGTGCATCGTAAGTGGGTCGCTCCGCGCTCTTCACAAACGGCAGATGATCGCAGGCGTGATTGCGCGCTGAGCGAATAAACGCTTCCGTAATCGGCTGACGCTGCTCGCCATCGCGCACCGCGGCGTACAGTCGGCTCCACAAGCCTTCGCCCAGGGTTTTGGTGACCACCAGACCCTGGCGCTCAAAACTCTCCACTACCCAATGCGGTAGTGCGGCAATACCCATCCGTGCGGCAACCATCTGAATCAACAATAAGGTGTTATCGACGCTTTTCAGTGACGGGCTGACGCCTGCTGGCTGAAGAAAATGCCGCCAGACATCCAGTCGGCTACGCTGCACCGGATAAATCAACAGCGTCTCGCTGGCGAGATCTTCCGGCGTGATACGCGTTTTTGCCGCCAGTGGATGGTCAGGTGCTAACACCAGACGCACTTCATAGTCGAACATCGGCGAATAATGCAGGCCACTGCGCGGCAGAATATCGGACGTCATCACCAGATCCAGCTCGCCCTGTTGCAACGCAGGCTGCGGATCAAACGTTACGCCCGATTTAAAATCCATCTCCACCTGCGGCCAGTTCTTATGGAAATTTTCTAATGCGGGCGTCAGCCACTGAATACAGCTATGGCACTCTATGGCAATGCGCAGGCGCGTCTGCTGCGGTTCATTGCAGGCTTGCAGTGCCTGACTGATTTGCGGCAGTACCTGGTTTGCCAGTTGTAGCAGGATTTCTCCCTGCGGTGTAAAGCGAAGCGGCTGGCTTTTACGCACAAATAGCCGGAAGCCGAGGCGTTGTTCCAGATCGCTAAACTGGTGAGACAGGGCGGATTGCGTCTGATGCAACGTCGCCGCAGCGGCTGCGAGCGAGCCGCAGTTCCGCAACGCTTGTAGCGTTTTCAGGTGTTTTACTTCGATCATGAAAGTCCTTCACTTCGGCATGAATAATTTGCGCTTGAGGAATATACAGTAACTGGCAAATATGGATGTGTAAACATCTGGACGTCTAAATACTAAAAATTCCACAAGGGGCATATAATGACAATTCTTAATCACACCCTCGGTTTTCCTCGCGTTGGCCTGCGTCGCGAGCTGAAAAAAGCGCAAGAAAGTTATTGGGCGGGGAACTCCACGCGTGAAGAACTGCTGGCAGTAGGGCGTGAATTGCGTGCTCGTCACTGGGATCAACAAAAGCAAGCGGGTATCGACCTGCTGCCGGTGGGCGATTTTGCCTGGTACGATCATGTTCTGACCACCAGCCTGCTGCTGGGTAATGTTCCGGCGCGTCACCAGAACAAAGATGGTTCGGTAGATATCGACACCCTGTTCCGTATTGGTCGTGGACGTGCACCGACTGGCGAACCTGCGGCAGCGGCGGAAATGACCAAATGGTTTAACACCAACTATCACTACATGGTGCCGGAGTTCGTAAAAGGCCAACAGTTCAAACTGACCTGGACGCAGCTGCTGGAGGAAGTGGACGAGGCGCTGGCGCTGGGCCACAAGGTGAAACCTGTGCTGCTGGGGCCGATTACCTACCTGTGGCTGGGGAAAGTGAAAGGTGAACAGTTTGACCGCCTGAGCCTGCTGAACGACATTCTGCCGGTTTATCAGCAAGTGCTGGCAGAACTGGCAAAACGCGGCATTGAGTGGGTACAGATCGACGAACCCGCGCTGGTACTGGAACTGCCGCAGGCGTGGCTGGACGCATACAAACCCGCTTACGACGCGCTCCAGGGGCAGGTGAAACTGCTGCTGACTACCTATTTTGAAGGCGTCACACCAAACCTCAACACGATTACTGCGCTGCCTGTTCAGGGGCTGCATGTTGACCTCGTGCATGGCAAAGATGACGTTGTTGAACTGCACAAGCGTTTGCCTTCTGACTGGCTGCTGTCTGCTGGTCTGATCAATGGTCGTAACGTCTGGCGCGCCGATCTTACCGAGAAATATGCGCAAATTAAGGACATTGTCGGCAAACGTGATTTGTGGGTGGCATCTTCCTGCTCACTGCTGCACAGCCCCATCGACCTGAGCGTGGAAACGCGTCTTGATGCAGAAGTGAAAAGCTGGTTTGCCTTCGCCCTGCAAAAATGCCATGAACTGGCGCTGCTGCGCGATGCGCTGAACAGTGGTGACACGGCAGCTCTGGCAGAGTGGAGCGCCCCGATTCAGGCGCGCCGCCACTCTACCCGTGTACATAATCCGGCGGTAGAAAAACGTCTGGCGGCGATCACCGCCCAGGACAGTCAGCGTGCGAATGTCTATGAAGTGCGTGCCGAAGCCCAGCGTGCGCGTTTTAAACTGCCCGCGTGGCCGACCACCACGATTGGTTCCTTCCCGCAAACCACGGAAATTCGTACTTTGCGTCTGGATTTCAAAAAGGGTAATCTTGACGCCAATAACTACCGCACGGGCATTGCGGAACATATCAAGCAGGCCATTGTTGAGCAGGAACGTTTGGGACTGGATGTGCTGGTACATGGCGAGGCCGAGCGTAACGACATGGTGGAATACTTTGGTGAGCATCTCGACGGTTTTGTCTTTACGCAAAACGGTTGGGTACAGAGCTACGGTTCCCGCTGCGTGAAGCCACCGATTGTTATTGGTGACGTTAGCCGCCCGGCACCGATTACCGTGGAGTGGGCATCGTTCGCGCAATCGCTGACTGATAAACCGGTGAAAGGGATGCTGACTGGCCCGGTGACGATTCTCTGCTGGTCGTTCCCGCGTGAAGATGTCAGCCGTGAAACCATCGCCAAACAAATTGCGCTGGCGCTGCGTGATGAAGTGGCGGACCTGGAAGCGGCAGGTATCGGCATTATTCAGATTGACGAACCGGCACTGCGCGAAGGTTTACCGCTGCGCCGCAGCGACTGGGATGCTTATCTCCAGTGGGGCGTAGAGGCCTTCCGTATCAACGCCGCCGTAGCGAAAGATGAAACGCAAATCCACACTCACATGTGTTATTGCGAGTTCAACGACATCATGGATTCGATTGCGGCACTGGATGCAGACGTCATCACCATCGAAACCTCGCGTTCCGACATGGAGTTGCTGGAGTCATTTGAAGAGTTTGATTATCCGAATGAAATTGGCCCAGGCGTCTATGACATTCACTCGCCAAACGTACCGAGTGTGGAATGGATTGAAGCCTTGCTGAAGAAAGCGGCAAAACGCATTCCGGCAGAGCGTCTGTGGGTCAACCCGGACTGCGGCCTGAAAACGCGTGGCTGGCCAGAAACCCGCGCCGCGCTGGCGAACATGGTGCAGGCGGCGCAGAATTTGCGTCGGGGGTAAATCCAAACCGGGTGGTAATACCACCCGGTCTTTTCTCATTACAGCGACTTCTTGCCACCATACTGCCTGAACCATTCCAGCATTCGCTGCCAGCCGTCTTTTGCAGATTCTGCATGATAGCTCGGACGATAATCGGCGTTGAATGCATGCCCGGCATCCGGGTAAACGATAATCTCTGCTTTCGCGTTTGCTGCCCGCAGCGCCTGGCGCATCGTTTCCACGCTCTCCTGCGGAATGCTGTTATCCTGGCCGCCATATAAGCCGAGAACCGGAGCGTTAAGATCGGTTGCGATATCAACAGGTTGTTTCGGTGAATTCAGTGACTTATCGCCCGTCAGTTTGCCGTACCACGCCACTGCGGCTTTTAACTGTGGATTATGCGCGGCATACAGCCAGGTGATGCGTCCGCCCCAGCAAAATCCGGTGATCATTAAACGATGGACATCGCCGCCGTTGCGTGACGCCCAACTGGCGACATGATCGAGATCGGCCAATACCTGTGAGTCAGGTACTTTTGCCACCAGACCACTTAGCAGCGTTGGGATATCGGCGAAATCATTCGGATCGCCTTCGCGGAAATAGAGTTCTGGTGCGATAGCCAGATACCCCTCCAGCGCCAGACGGCGACAAATATCGCGGATATGTTCATGCACGCCAAAAATTTCTTGCACTACAATGACCACTGGCAGTGGGCCATCGCTCTGCTTTGGGCGAGCATGGTAAGCAGGCATGTTATCCCCTTGTGAAGGGATAGAGGTGAACCCTGCCACAATCGCATCTTCCGGGGTTTGAACGATGGTCGAGGCGAGGGGCGATGCAGCAGGTGCAAATCCAGATTGTTGTGTTGTTGCCATGGTATTCTCCGTACCCTTATAAAAATTTTGCGCAATGTTAACTATAGTCAGCATGCAACAAATCACATTGCCTGAATCGGCTCATCTTTTATGCAACAACACACGGTAAAGAGTTATTTATGTGATTTAAATCACTTTTATCAGGTAAATGCATGCAACACATTTGCGTCATGGTGATGGGTGTCACGAAAAAATGTTAAATCCTTCGGTAAAGTGTCTTTTTGCTTCTTCTGACTAAACCGATTCACAGAGGAGTTGTATATGTCCAAGTCTGATGTTTTTCATCTCGGCCTCACTAAAAACGATTTACAAGGGGCTACGCTTGCCATCGTCCCTGGCGACCCGGATCGTGTGGAAAAGATCGCCGCGCTGATGGATAAGCCGGTTAAGCTGGCATCTCACCGCGAATTCACCACCTGGCGCGCAGAGCTGGATGGTAAACCTGTTATTGTCTGCTCTACCGGTATCGGCGGTCCGTCTACTTCTATTGCTGTTGAAGAGCTGGCACAGCTGGGCATTCGCACTTTCCTGCGTATCGGTACGACGGGGGCTATTCAGCCGCATATTAATGTTGGTGATGTCCTGGTTACCACGGCGTCTGTTCGTCTGGATGGCGCGAGCCTGCACTTCGCTCCGCTGGAGTTCCCGGCTGTCGCTGATTTCGAATGTACTACTGCACTGGTAGAAGCCGCGAAATCAATTGGTGCCACCACTCACGTAGGCGTGACGGCTTCTTCTGACACCTTCTACCCGGGCCAGGAGCGTTACGATACTTACTCTGGTCGCGTAGTCCGTCACTTTAAAGGTTCTATGGAAGAGTGGCAGACGATGGGCGTGATGAACTATGAAATGGAATCTGCAACTCTGCTGACCATGTGTGCAAGCCAGGGCCTGCGCGCCGGTATGGTGGCGGGCGTTATCGTTAACCGTACCCAGCAAGAGATCCCGAACGCCGAGACGATGAAACAAACCGAAAGCCATGCGGTGAAAATCGTAGTGGAAGCGGCGCGTCGTCTGCTGAAATAAAAAAATGCTCCCTGGCTTAGGGGAGCATTCCGATTGTTGTTAACGTGTGCTTTGTTCATGCCGGATGCGGCGTGAACGCCTTATCCGGGCCTACAAAAGCATTCAAATTCAATATATTGCATTTCTGTGGTAGGCCTGATAAGCGCAGCGCATCAGGCAATTTAGCGTTTGTCATCAGTCTCATACTCCCCAACTTCGGAGAGCGATATCTGTTACTGACGCCGTAAGCGCATAATTTTGCGGATTATTGGCGTCAGCAGCGTAAAGGCTGCCAGAGTCAGCAATGCCAGGGTGATCGGTCGGGTATACAGAAAGTCGAGTGACCCACCCGAAAGCGACAGCGCCCGGCGAAAATTACTTTCTGCCATTGGCCCCATAATCAATGCCAGGACCACTGGCGACGCCGGATATCCCCCTTTCTGCATGAAATAGCCCACTACGCCCGCAATCAGCATAATGCCGACATCAAACAGGCTATTGTTCAGCGCATAAGTCCCAACAACACAAAGCGCGAGGATCATCGGCGTGAGAATATTGCCGGGGATTTTCACCACGTTGCCGATGACTTTCAAAGAGAGCAGCCCAAGCACTAGCAGCATGAAGTAACAGAAGATCATGCCGACAAACAGCGTATAAACCATATCGCCGTGGTCGGTAAACATCAGTGGACCTGGCTGCATCCCTTGTAACGTTAACGCGCCCAGCATGATGGCGGTTACCGCATCGCCAGGGATCCCTAGCGTCAGCATAGGTAACAAGGCGCCACCGGTGCAGCCATTCGCGCCTGCCTCACAGGAGGCCACCGCCTTAATCTCACCCTTACCAAAGTTTTCAGGCGTCTTACTGAAACGACGAGTTTCGTTATAGGCAACAAAAGCTGCAATATCCGCTCCCGCACCGGGGATCATGCCGATAAAAACCCCTAATCCTGATGAGCGCAAAATGGTTAATGCGATGCGACGTAGCGTTTGCCAGGGCAGTAACAGACTGCCGATAGCCACCTTCGCGCCCTGACGAATTTGCTGGTTTTGCTCCATAGAGCGGAATGCTTCTGAAGCAGCAAATAAACCAATCATCACCGGGATAAATGGCACATTCATCAGCTCCACAAAACCGCCCGTAAACCGTGGAAAACCGCCCATTGGATCAAGGCCTATCGTTGCGATCAGCAATCCGCCAACTCCGGCAATCAGACCTTTAATCAGCGACTCACCGGAAATACTGGCAATAATACTCAGCCCGAAGGTTGCCAGGGCGAAGGACTCTGAAGCACTAAACTTCAACGCCCAACTGGCAAGTACCGGAGAGAGAAACATCAGCACAATAATGCTGATTGTTCCGCCGCTAAAGGAAGAGAACGTGGCGGCACTCAACGCCAGCCCGGCTTTTCCCTGCTTCGTCAGCTCATAACCGTCAATTGCGGTGGCTGCGGCTGCGGGTGTGCCTGGAATTTTGAGCAAAATTGCGGTGATAGAACCGCCATAGACGCCGCCAAAAAAGACGCCGCAAATCATCAACAAGCCAGAAACAGGCTCCATGCCGTAGGTGAAAGGCAGTAAAATCGCCACCCCCATGGTCGCTGTTAAACCGGGCAGGGCGCCAATCACAATACCCAGCATCACCCCAAACGTGGCAAACAGCAGCGCCTGAGGATTACTGAGTAATGTCGAAAAACCCTGAGTTAAAAGTTCACTTTCAAACATTGCTGGCCCCTGTTATTCGAAAAATGTGCCGACAGGCAATGGCACCTGTAACGCTTCGACGAACAGCAACCAGAGGATTGCCGTTAACAACAGCGCAATACCCGGTGTGAGTACCCATCGCCTGTAGCCCATCAACGTCATAATGACGATGAGGAAAACAGGAGTAGTAATGAGATAACCGCAGTAGCTCATCGCCACAATATAAAACGCGGTTGCCGCAATTCCCGTTGCCGTTTTCCTGAATGCCGGTTTTTCCTGTGCGTTGGCGCAAGATTCTGGTTTTGCCAGCAAAAGATCGCGTATCACCAGCAAGACAGCGAGCACAATCAGGGCGCAGGCATAGAAGGTAGGGAAGGCACTTGCACCGGGATCCGTTTCAATGGCAGTTGCTGGAAAATCAGCGGCATTAATCATCACTGTGCCAGCAACTACGCAAAGTAACAGCGCCACCACCACGGTGGATGAAAGGCGCTTGCGGTGCGGTACGGCGAGTTGAGCAACAGACTGTTTTGTGTTCATCGACCGTACCTCGGGATTATTTTTTCAGGCCCAGGCGAGTTAGCAGCTCGTCAAAATACTGTTCCTGCTCGCTGATTTGGGTCTGGAAGCTGGCGCCATCAAGCCATGCATAGTTGAGATTCAACTTTTGCAGAGCATCCTGAAATACAGGCTCTTCAGCCGTCTCTTTTGCTGCCTTCGCCAGAACATCCACCACATCCTGCGGCGTTTTTTGCGACACAATCAGACCGCGCCAGGTGCCGATGGAGAGATCAACGCTTTTCTCTTTTAACGTCGGTACGTCAGGCATGGCTTTCACACGTTCATCCGCCATCACCACCAGTGTCTTCAGCTTGCCGCCTTTCACATGGTTGATAACTTCACCTGGGCTTACAGAAACCGCTTCAATGTGCCCGCCTAACAGACCTGTAATGGCAGGGGCTGCGCCGTCATACGGGACATGGGAAAACTTTGCGCCCGTCTTATCCTCCAGTGCAGCCGCCGCCAGATGCCAGATAGCCCCGGTGCCTGAGTTACCAATGCGTACTTTTCCGGGATTCGCTTTGGCGTAAATCATAAATTCTTCATAGCTATTCCACGGCGCATCGGCACGGACGGTGATAGCCGCCGGATCCGCATTCAGACGGGCGATGGGTTTGAAGTCGCTGGTTTTAAAACGCACCATGCCGAGGCTGGGAAGGGTGGTCAGTTCAACCGTGCCTAAACCGATTTTGTAACCGTTAGGGCGGGCAGCGGCGATTTCACTCAGGCCGATTGCGCCGCCACCGCCAGGTTTATTGATAACCCCGATGCTGACGGGTAAATGGTTTTTGGCGGCATCAGCAAAGGCTCGGGCAACCAGATCCGTACCGCCTCCGGCAGCGTAGGGTACGACTAACTCGATCTGTTTGGTTGGCCAGGAAGCCGCCTGTACGGGTGCAGTGCTGAGGGCAGCGCCTGCAAGAAGTACCATCGCAGCCATTTTTTTCGGTAAGGTAAGATGTTTTATCATTGGTTTTATATCCTTATTTATCAGTTATTTATTATTTAAATTGTTCCATGCGTTCATAAAAAGCACTGCATTTTCATAGACCTGCTCTGGCGTCATGCCGGGGCGATATAGCGCAGAACCGAGGCCGAAGCCGTTTGCGCCGTGACTCAGATAACGCGCCATGGTTTCCGGTGTGATACCGCCAACCGGTAACATCGGAACGGATTGCGGAATAACCGCACGCCAGGCTTTGGTGACTTCTGGCGTAATTTGTTCGGCCGGGAACAGCTTGATGGCATTGGCGCCGTGTTCAATGGCAGCAAAGGCTTCAGTGGGCGTAGCGACGCCAGGCGCGCAATACATACCCAGCGCACGGGCGCGACGGATCACCGCAGTATCGCAATGCGGCATCACGATAATCTGGCCTCCAGCCTCTTTAACCGCGACCACCTGCTCTACTGAAAGCACAGTTCCGGCTCCGACCAGGCAGTCCTTAGGCAGGGCGTCGCGCAGTAGACTGATACTTTGCAACGGCTCCGGCGAGTTCATGGGAATCTCAATCAGGCGGAATCCGGCGGCGTACAGCTTTTCACCGATGGCGACAATCTCATCCGGTTTCACGCCGCGTAAAATGGCGACTAACCCGGTTTTTTGCAAAAGCGTATTAAATGGCATGAGTACATTCCCTGGCGTTGGTGGAGAGTAGCCCGGCAGCGTGGGCGATTCGCCATAATCCCTGTTCAGTGGCATTAGGAATGGCGTGAAGCTGTCTGTCGGGAAAAACGTGGCTGAACGCCCGTGAATAGCGGCTGTTCAGGGTGGCGCTACCGATTAAGGCGATCGGCGTTGTGGCGGGTAAATCACGCAGCAAGCTGGATGCCAGACCACATAATTCATGGCCTATCAGTAATCCAGAAAGATAATCTCCCTGTGAGGACGGCGTAAGATTATCGGTCAGCAAGCGCGAACGGGTCGAAAACAGCGTCGATAATAATCCGGTCTGATGATGCTCCAGTGCCGCTGTCAGTCCTTGGGCAAAGGCATCCCAGTGCGGCTCATCTCCCGAATGCATGGTGGCGCCAAGAATCGAATGGCGGGATAAAACATCAAATAATTCGCCCGTCATAAAGGTTCGGAAATCGGTAATGGTGTTGTTTTCAACCACCGCCCATTTCGCATGAGTGCCAGGTAAGCCAATCAGCACCGGCACCCCCTTACGGATTGCGTCTTGCAGGGCAGGTTCCATTGTGATGGCACCGAAGATTTGTGTCTCTTCGCCACGCATCACTTCGGGCATTTCACCTTCTTTAATCACGCCAGGAATGATGTGCAGCATTGTCTGCTGCTGGTGGATAACCGGCGTCAGTTGCTTCGCCAGTCCATCGAGAGTGACCGGGCAAGGTAAATAAGCTGCTGGTTGCCACCCTTGCGCACTGCCGATCATGCCACAAGCCAGAACCGGGCAGGGGGATTGTGCCAGCCAGTCGCCACAGACACGCAAAAATGTATCGTGGAAAGCGTCCTCACGTGTTGCCGCCTGGGAGGGTAATTTCATGATTCCCCAGGGGAATTCACGTTTTTCTTGTGGATCTGGTGAGTCACCAAAACGCCATGCCCGAAGCGATGACGTTCCCCAGTCCAGGGCAATAAATGAGGTATTTCCCGACATTAGCCGTTTCCTTTAATCATGGTTTAATTATCTTTGCGGACGTGCTTACCCCAGCCCAGTTCAGCGGAGATCTCTTCTGCACAGGATTTGACGTAAGGTGCCAGTTCTTCCAGGCGCGCCAGCGACATATACGTGGTGGTACTGGCGACAGAAATGGCCGCCACAATTTCATTCCGGGCGTTGTAAATCGGCGCTGCAACGCAACGGATAGTGGGCTCGTTCTCTTCCAGATCAAAAGCAAAACCACTGGCGGCATAACGGCGCATGTTTTGTATAAATGCGCCCAGTTTTGTTTCATCACCACAAGTCAAAAATAGTGTGTGCCACTCTTCTTCTGTTCGGTTGAGGATCAACGCCTTGCCGATGCCGGTGATTGCCAGTGGCATGCGATGGCCTGGGCGTGAGCGCATTTCCAGCCCGCGCTGACTGTTGATCTTCTCCAGATACAGCACTTCGTCGCCTTCAACGATCCCCAGATGCACGGTGTCCAGGGTGTAACGGGCCAGACGTTGCAAAACGGGCTGTGCAACTTCATACAATGAAGTGCTTTCCAGCGCTCTGGCGCCGAGTTCGATCAGTTTGGCGCCCAGTTGGTAGCCCTGAGTTGGGACATGGCGCAGATAGCGTTGCTCCACCAAAACAGAGACTAAACGATGGGTTGTACTCCGCGTCGTGCCGGTGAACTCGCCGATGCTTTTCAGGTCATGGCAACCGTTATAAACAGCATTAATAACCGCCAGTCCACGTAATAACGTTTGTGCGCCAGCGGTGGTTGAAGAGGTTTCTGCCATAGATGTCTCCTGAGGATATTGCCGAGTGTTTCACAGAATAAAGTGGGGAAAAGGTGATGTGTCCCACAATATAAACTTAGTCTCATATTGTGGGATAAAATAAGCAAAATAAACGATCGTTTTGCGTAGCGCCTCGCAGGAAACTTCTTTCAAACTGGACGTTTGTACAGCACAATTCTATTTTGTGCGGGTAATTTGTTGCGTCAGGGGGCTTTGTGGATTTCTCAATCATTGTTTATGCCATTATTGCGCTGGTCAGTGTGGCCATCGGTTGGCTGTTTGCCAGTTATCAACATGCGCAGCAAAAAGCCGAGCAATTAGCTGAACGTGAAGAGATGGTCGCGGAGTTAAGTGCGGTAAAACAACAAATTACCCAAAGTGAGCACTGGCGTGCAGAGTGTGAATTGCTCAATAACGAAGTGCGTAGTCTGCAAAGTATCAATACTTCGCTGGAGGCGGATCTGCGTGAAGTAACCACGCGGATGGAAGCCGCACAGCAACACGCTGACGATAAAATCCGCCAGATGATCAACAGCGAGCAGCGTTTGAGCGAGCAATTTGAAAATCTCGCCAACCGTATTTTTGAGCACAGTAATCGCCGGGTAGATGAACAAAATCGTCAGAGTCTGAACAACTTGTTATCGCCGCTGCGTGAACAACTGGATGGTTTTCGCCGACAGGTACAGGACAGCTTTGGTAAAGAAGCACAAGAACGCCATACCCTGACCCACGAAATTCGTAATCTACAGCAACTCAACGCGCAAATGGCCCAGGAAGCGATCAACCTGACGCGCGCGCTGAAAGGCGATAACAAAACCCAGGGGAACTGGGGCGAAGTGGTACTGACGCGGGTGCTGGAGGCTTCCGGACTGCGTGAAGGGTATGAATACGAAACCCAGGTAAGCATCGAAAATGATGCTCGCTCGCGGATGCAGCCGGATGTCATCGTGCGGCTGCCGCAGGGGAAAGATGTGGTGATCGATGCCAAAATGACGTTGGTCGCCTATGAACGCTACTTCAACGCGGAAGACGACTACACCCGCGAAAGCGCGCTACAGGAGCATATCGCGTCGGTGCGTAACCATATCCGTTTGCTGGGACGCAAAGACTATCAACAGCTGCCGGGGCTACGAACGCTGGATTACGTGCTGATGTTTATTCCCGTTGAACCAGCGTTTTTACTGGCGCTTGATCGCCAGCCAGAGCTGATCACCGAAGCGTTAAAGAACAACATCATGCTGGTTAGCCCCACCACGCTGCTGGTGGCGTTGCGTACTATCGCCAACCTGTGGCGTTATGAGCATCAAAGCCGTAACGCCCAGCAAATCGCCGATCGTGCCAGCAAGCTGTACGACAAGATGCGTCTGTTTATTGATGATATGTCCGCGATTGGTCAAAGTCTGGACAAAGCGCAGGATAACTATCGCCAGGCGATGAAAAAACTCTCTTCAGGTCGCGGAAATGTGCTGGCGCAGGCAGAAGCGTTTCGCGGTTTAGGGGTAGAAATTAAACGCGAGATTAATCCGGACTTGGCTGAACAGGCGGTGAGCCAGGATGAAGAGTATCGACTGCGGTCGGTTCCGGGGCAGCCGAATGATGAAGCTTATCAACGCGATGATGAATATAATCAGCAGTCGCGCTAGCCCATTAGGGGTAGTTAAGCCGGGTAGAAATCTAGGGCATCGACGCCCAATCTGTTACACTTCTGGAACAATTTTTTGATGAGCAGGCATTGAGATGGTGGATAAGTCACAAGAAACGACGCACTTTGGTTTTCAGACCGTCGCGAAGGAACAAAAAGCGGATATGGTCGCCCACGTTTTCCATTCCGTGGCATCGAAATATGATGTCATGAATGATTTGATGTCATTTGGTATTCATCGTTTGTGGAAGCGATTCACGATCGATTGCAGCGGTGTGCGTCGTGGGCAGACCGTACTGGATCTGGCTGGCGGTACCGGCGATCTGACGGCGAAATTCTCCCGCCTGGTCGGTGAAACGGGCAAAGTGGTTCTCGCCGATATCAATGAATCCATGCTCAAGATGGGCCGTGAGAAACTGCGCAATATCGGTGTGATTGGCAACGTTGAGTATGTTCAGGCGAACGCAGAGGCGCTGCCGTTCCCGGATAACACCTTTGATTGCATCACCATTTCGTTTGGTCTGCGTAACGTTACCGACAAAGATAAAGCACTGCGTTCGATGTATCGCGTGCTGAAACCGGGCGGTCGCCTGCTGGTGCTTGAGTTCTCGAAGCCGATTATCGAACCGTTAAGCAAAGCCTATGACGCTTACTCCTTCCATGTGCTGCCACGTATTGGTTCGCTGGTGGCGAACGATGCCGACAGCTACCGCTATCTGGCCGAATCCATCCGTATGCATCCCGATCAGGATACGCTGAAAGCCATGATGCAGGATGCCGGATTCGAAAGTGTCGATTATTACAACCTGACGGCTGGCGTTGTGGCGCTGCATCGTGGTTATAAGTTCTGACAGGAGTACGACTATGCCTTTTAAACCTTTAGTGACGGCAGGAATTGAAAGTCTGCTCAACACTTTCCTGTATCGCTCACCCGCGCTGAAAACAGCCCGCTCGCGTCTGCTGGGTAAAGTATTGCGCGTGGAGGTAAAAGGCTTTTCGACGTCGCTAATTCTGGTGTTTAGTGAACGCCAGGTCGATGTGCTGGGCGAATGGTCTGGCGATGCTGATTGCACCGTTATCGCCTACGCCAGCGTGTTGCCGAAACTTCGTGACCGCCAGCAGCTTGCCGCACTAATTCGTAGCGGTGAGCTGGAAGTGCAGGGCGATATTCAGGTGGTACAGAATTTCGTGGCGCTGGCAGATCTGGCAGAGTTCGACCCTGCGGAACTGCTGGCCCCTTATACCGGTGATATCGCCGCTGAAGGAATCAGCAAAGCCCTGCGCGGCGGTGCGAAATTCTTGCATCATGGTATTAAACGCCAGCAACGTTATGTGGCAGAAGCCATTACCGAAGAGTGGCGTATGGCGCCTGGTCCGCTTGAAGTGGCCTGGTTTGCGGAAGAGACAGCCGCTGTTGAACGTGCCGTTGATGCGTTAATCAAACGGCTGGAAAAACTGGAGGCAGTTTAATGACGCCAGGTGAAGTACGGCGCCTGTATTTCATCATTCGCACTTTTTTAAGCTACGGACTTGATGAACTGATCCCTAAAATGCGTATCACCTTGCCGCTGCGGTTATGGCGATACTCATTATTCTGGATGCCGAATCGGCACAAAGACAAACCATTAGGTGAGCGACTACGACTGGCGCTGCAAGAGCTGGGGCCGGTATGGATCAAGTTCGGGCAGATGCTATCGACCCGTCGCGACCTTTTTCCGCCGCATATTGCTGACCAACTGGCACTCTTGCAGGACAAAGTCGCACCGTTTGATGGCAGACTGGCGAAGCAACAGATTGAAGCTGCAATGGGCGGTCTGCCGGTGGAGGCGTGGTTTGACGATTTTGAAATCGAGCCGCTGGCGTCGGCCTCTATCGCCCAGGTTCATACCGCGCGATTGAAATCGAATGGCAAAGATGTGGTAATTAAAGTCATCCGTCCGGACATTTTGCCGGTGATTAAAGCGGATCTGAAACTTATCTACCGCTTGGCTCGCTGGGTGCCGCGTTTGCTGCCGGATGGTCGCCGTCTGCGCCCAACTGAAGTGGTGCGCGAGTACGAAAAGACCTTGATTGATGAATTGAATTTGCTGCGGGAATCTGCCAACGCCATTCAGTTACGACGCAATTTTGAAGACAGCCCGATGCTCTACATCCCGGAAGTTTACCCTGACTATTGCAGCGAAGGGATGATGGTGATGGAGCGCATTTACGGCATTCCCGTTTCTGATGTCGCGGCGCTGGAGAAAAACGGCACTAACATGAAATTGCTGGCAGAACGCGGTGTGCAGGTGTTCTTCACCCAGGTTTTCCGTGACAGCTTTTTTCATGCCGATATGCATCCAGGCAACATCTTCGTAAGCTATGAGCACCCGGAAAACCCGAAATATATCGGCATTGATTGCGGGATAGTCGGCTCGCTAAACAAGGAAGATAAACGCTATCTGGCGGAAAACTTTATCGCCTTCTTTAACCGCGACTATCGCAAAGTGGCAGAGCTGCATGTCGATTCAGGCTGGGTACCGCCAGATACCAACGTTGAAGAGTTCGAATTTGCCATTCGTACCGTTTGCGAACCTATCTTTGAGAAACCGCTGGCGGAAATTTCGTTTGGACATGTGCTGTTAAATCTGTTTAATACGGCGCGTCGCTTCAATATGGAAGTGCAGCCGCAACTGGTGTTACTTCAGAAAACCTTGCTCTATATCGAAGGGGTAGGACGGCAGCTTTATCCGCAGCTCGATTTATGGAAAACTGCAAAACCTTTCCTTGAATCGTGGATTAAAGATCAGGTCGGTATTCCCGCGCTGGTGAGAGCATTTAAGGAAAAAGCGCCGTTCTGGATCGAAAAAATGCCAGAACTGCCTGAATTGGTTTATGACAGTTTGCGCCAGGGCAAGTATTTACAGCATAGTGTTGATAAGATTGCGCGCGAGTTACAGTCGAATCATGTGCGTCAGGGACAATCTCGTTACTTATTGGGGATTGGTGCGACGTTAGTATTAAGCGGCACATTCTTGTTGGTCAGCCGACCGGAATGGGGGCTGATGCCCGGCTGGTTAATGGCGGCCGGTCTGATCGCCTGGTTTGTCGGTTGGTGCAAAACACGCTGATTTTTTCATCGCTCAAGGCGGGCCGTGTAACGTATAATGCGGCCTTGTTTAATCATCATCTACCACAGAGGAACATGTATGGGTGGTATCAGTATTTGGCAGTTATTGATTATTGCCGTCATCGTTGTACTGCTTTTTGGCACCAAAAAGCTCGGCTCCATCGGTTCCGATCTTGGTGCGTCGATCAAAGGCTTTAAAAAAGCAATGAGCGATGATGAACCAAAGCAGGATAAAACCAGTCAGGATGCTGATTTTACTGCGAAAACAATCGCCGATAAGCAGGCGGATGCGAATCAGGAACAGGCTAAAACAGAAGACGCAAAGCGCCACGATAAAGAGCAGGTGTAATCCGTGTTTGATATCGGTTTTAGCGAACTGCTATTGGTGTTCATTATCGGCCTCGTAGTTCTGGGGCCGCAACGACTGCCTGTGGCGGTAAAAACGGTAGCGGGCTGGATTCGTGCGTTGCGTTCACTGGCAACAACGGTGCAGAACGAACTGACCCAGGAGTTAAAACTCCAGGAGTTTCAGGACAGCCTGAAAAAGGTTGAAAAGGCGAGTCTCACCAACCTGACGCCTGAACTGAAAGCGTCAATGGATGAGCTGCGCCAGGCTGCGGAGTCGATGAAGCGTTCCTACGTTGCGAATGACCCTGAAAAGGCGAGCGATGAAGCGCACACCATTCATAACCCGGTGGTGAAAGACAATGAGGCTGCGCATGAAGGCGTCACGCCAGCCGCTGCACAAACGCAGGCCAGTTCGCCGGAACAGAAGCCAGAAACCACGCCAGAGCCGGTGGTAAAACCTGCTGCGGACGCTGAACCGAAAACCGCTGCACATTCCCCTTCGTCGAGTGATAAACCGTAAACATGTCTGTAGAAGATACTCAACCGCTTATCACGCATCTGATTGAGCTGCGTAAGCGTCTGCTGAACTGCATTATCGCGGTGATCGTGATATTTCTGTGTCTGGTCTATTTCGCCAATGACATTTATCACCTGGTATCCGCGCCATTGATCAAGCAGTTGCCGCAAGGTTCAACGATGATCGCCACCGATGTGGCCTCGCCATTCTTTACGCCAATCAAGCTGACCTTTATGGTGTCGCTGATTCTGTCAGCGCCGGTGATTCTCTATCAGGTGTGGGCATTTATCGCTCCTGCACTCTATAAGCACGAACGTCGCCTGGTGGTGCCGCTGCTGGTTTCCAGCTCTCTGCTGTTTTATATCGGCATGGCGTTCGCTTATTTCGTGGTCTTCCCGCTGGCGTTTGGTTTCCTTGCCAATACCGCGCCTGAAGGGGTGCAGGTATCCACCGACATTGCCAGCTATTTGAGCTTCGTGATGGCGCTGTTTATGGCGTTTGGTATCTCCTTTGAAGTGCCTGTGGCGATTGTGCTGCTGTGCTGGATGGGGATTACCTCGCCAGAAGACTTACGCAAAAAACGTCCGTATGTGCTGGTTGGCGCATTCGTCGTCGGGATGCTGCTGACGCCGCCGGATGTCTTCTCGCAAACGCTGCTGGCGATCCCGATGTACTGCCTGTTTGAAATTGGCGTCTTCTTCTCGCGCTTTTACGTTGGTAAAGGCCGAAACCGGGAAGAAGAAAACGACGCTGAAGCAGAAAGCGAAAAAACTGAAGAATAAACTCAACCGCCCGTCAGGGCGGTTGTCATATGGAGTGCAGGATGTTTGATATCGGCGTTAATCTGACCAGTTCGCAATTTGCGAAAGACCGTGATGATGTCGTAGCGCGCGCTTTTGCTGCGGGAGTTAATGGGCTACTCATCACCGGCACTAACCTGCGCGAAAGCCAGCAGGCGCAAAAGCTGGCGCGTCAGTATTCGTCCTGTTGGTCAACGGCGGGCGTACATCCTCACGACAGCAGCCAGTGGCAAGCTGTGACTGAAGAAGCGATTATTGAGCTGGCCTCGCAGCCAGAAGTGGTGGCGATTGGTGAGTGTGGCCTCGACTTTAACCGCAACTTTTCGACGCCGGAAGAGCAGGAACGCGCTTTTGTCGCCCAGCTACGCATTGCCGCAGAGTTAAACATGCCGGTATTTATGCACTGCCGTGATGCCCACGAGCGGTTTATGACGTTGCTGGAGCCGTGGCTGGATAAACTGCCTGGCGCGGTGTTGCACTGTTTTACCGGCACACGCGAAGAGATGCAGGCGTGCGTGGCGCGCGGAATTTATATCGGCATTACCGGTTGGGTTTGCGATGAACGACGCGGACTGGAGCTGCGAGAACTGTTGCCATTTATTCCGGCGGAGCAATTGCTGGTTGAGACAGACGCACCGTATTTGCTTCCGCGCGATCTCACGCCGAAGCCATCGTCACGGCGTAATGAGCCAGCCTATCTGCCCCATATTTTGCAACGTATTGCACACTGGCGTGGGGAAGATGCCGCATGGCTGGCTGCCACCACGGATGCCAATGTCAAAAAGTTATTTAGGATTGCGTTCTAGAGTTTGCGGAACTCGGTGTTCTTCACACTGTGCTTAATCTCTTTATTGATAAGATTAAGCAATAGCATAGAGCGAGCCTCGCCGTCGGGTTCGGTGAAAATGGCCTGAAAACCTTCGAAAGCGCCTTCGGTGATAATCACCTTATCACCAGGATAGGGCGTCGCAGGATCAACAATGTCTTCCGGTTTATACACCGACAGTTGATGAATAACCGCAGATGGGACTATCGCTGGCGATGCGCCAAAGCGCACAAAGTGGCTGACGCCGCGGGTAGCACTGATGGTTGTGGTATGAATCACTTCCGGATCAAATTCCACAAACAGGTAGTTGGGGAACAATGGTTCACTGACTGCGGTACGTTTGCCTCGCACGATTTTTTCCAGGGTGATCATCGGTGCCAGGCAATTCACCGCCTGTCTTTCGAGGTGTTCCTGGGCACGTTGAAGTTGCCCGCGCTTGCAGTACAGTAAATACCAGGATTGCATAATGACTCTTATCCGTTTAATCGGGGCGCAAGGATAGCAAAAGCTTTACGCTAAGTTAATTATATTCCCCGGTTTGCGTTATGCCGTCAGAGTTCACGCTAATTTAACAAATTTACAGCATCGCGAAGATGAACGCCGTATAATGGGCGAAGATTAAGAGGCTACAATGGACGCCATGAAATATAACGATTTACGCGACTTCCTGACGCTGCTTGAACAGCAGGGTGAGCTAAAACGTATCACGCTTCCGGTGGATCCGCATCTGGAAATCACTGAAATTGCTGACCGCACTCTGCGTGCCGGTGGACCTGCGTTGTTGTTTGAAAACCCCAAAGGTTATTCGATGCCGGTGCTGTGCAACCTGTTTGGTACGCCAAAGCGCGTGGCGATGGGCATGGGCCAGGAAGATGTTTCGGCGCTGCGTGAAGTCGGTAAATTATTGGCGTTTCTGAAAGAGCCGGAGCCGCCAAAAGGTTTCCGCGACCTGTTTGATAAACTGCCGCAGTTTAAGCAGGTGTTAAACATGCCGACAAAGCGATTGCGTGGTGCCCCTTGCCAACAAAAAATCGTCTCTGGTGATGACGTCGATCTTAACCGCATTCCCATTATGACCTGCTGGCCGGAAGACGCCGCGCCGCTAATTACCTGGGGGCTGACCGTAACGCGCGGCCCGCATAAAGAGCGGCAGAATCTGGGTATTTATCGCCAGCAGCTGATTGGTAAAAACAAACTGATTATGCGCTGGCTGTCGCATCGTGGCGGCGCACTGGATTATCAGGAGTGGTGCGCGGCGCATCCGGGCGAACGTTTCCCGGTTTCTGTGGCGCTGGGTGCCGATCCCGCTACGATTCTCGGTGCAGTGACGCCAGTCCCGGATACATTGTCGGAATACGCCTTTGCCGGATTGCTGCGCGGCACCAAGACTGAAGTGGTGAAGTGTATATCCAATGACCTTGAAGTGCCCGCCAGTGCGGAGATTGTGCTGGAAGGGTATATCGAACAAGGCGAAACGGCGCCGGAAGGGCCGTATGGCGACCACACCGGTTACTATAACGAAGTCGATAGTTTCCCGGTATTTACCGTGACGCATATTACCCAGCGTGAAGATGCGATTTACCATTCCACCTATACCGGGCGTCCGCCAGATGAACCCGCGGTACTGGGCGTGGCGTTGAACGAAGTGTTCGTGCCGATTCTGCAAAAACAGTTCCCGGAAATTGTCGATTTTTACCTGCCGCCGGAAGGCTGTTCTTATCGCCTGGCGGTAGTGACAATCAAAAAACAGTACGCCGGACATGCGAAGCGCGTCATGATGGGGGTCTGGTCATTCTTACGCCAGTTTATGTACACTAAGTTCGTGATCGTCTGCGATGATGATGTTAACGCACGCGACTGGAACGATGTGATTTGGGCAATTACCACCCGTATGGACCCTGCGCGGGATACGGTGTTGGTAGAAAATACGCCTATTGATTATCTGGATTTTGCCTCGCCCGTCTCCGGGCTTGGTTCAAAAATGGGGCTGGATGCCACGAATAAATGGCCAGGGGAAACCCAGCGTGAATGGGGACGTCCCATCAAAAAAGATCCGGACGTTGTCGCACGTATTGATGCCATCTGGGATGAACTGGCTATTTTTAACAACGGTAAAAGCGCCTGATGCGCGTTTGTTTTGCCCTATTTATCGATCCGACAGAGAAAGCGCATGACAACCTTAAGCTGTAAAGTGACCTCGGTAGAAGCTATCACGGATACCGTATATCGTGTCCGCATTGTGCCAGACGCGGCCTTTTCTTTTCGTGCTGGTCAGTATTTGATGGTGGTGATGGACGAGCGCGACAAACGCCCGTTTTCAATGGCTTCGACGCCGAATGAACAAGGTTTCATTGAGCTGCACATTGGCGCTTCGGAGATCAATCTCTACGCCAAAGCCGTTATGGATCGCATCCTTAAAGATCATCAAATCGTGGTGGATATTCCCCACGGTGAAGCGTGGCTGCGCGATGATGAAGAACGTCCGATGATTCTGATTGCGGGCGGCACGGGGTTCTCTTATGCGCGCTCAATTTTGCTGACAGCGCTGGCACGTAATCCCAATCGCGATATCACCATTTACTGGGGCGGGCGTGAAGAGCAACATCTTTATGATCTGTCCGAGCTTGAGGCGCTTTCTCTGAAGCATCCTGGTTTGCGTGTGGTGCCGGTAGTTGAACAACCGGAAGCGGGCTGGCGTGGACGTACTGGCACCGTGTTAACGGCGGTATTGCAGGATCACGGTACGCTGGCGGAGCATGATATCTATATCGCTGGCCGCTTTGAGATGGCGAAAATCGCCCGTGACCTGTTCTGCAATGAGCGTAATGCGCGGGAAGATCGCCTGTTTGGCGATGCGTTTGCGTTTATCTAAGCCATAAAAAACCCGCCCCTGACAGGCGGGAAGAACGGCAACTAAAACTTTATACAGTGGCATTTGGATCTATGTCGCATCCGGAAAACAATGCCTGATGCGACGCTTGCGCGTCTTATCAGGCCTACAAATAGTCCTGAACCGTGGGCCGGATAAGGCGTTTACGCCGCATCCGGCAAACAATGCCTGATGCGACGCTGACGTGTCTTATCGTGCCTACAAATA